>NZ_JBEYVX010000013.1:0-116794 GCF_040644195.1 Streptomyces sp. NPDC047014
GGCGCTGCTGTGCGGGTTCGCGCTCCAGGCCATGGGTACGGCGGGCGAGCCGGTGCTGCGCGGGATCGGGCATGTGCAGAAGCTGGTGTTCCGGGGGGCGAGGTGCCCTCGACGGCCGTGTACAGCAGCACGCCGAGCGACCACAGGTCGGACTCGGGGCCCGAGGGCCGGCCCAGCGCCCGTTCCGGCGGCAGGTATTCGGGGGATCCGACGACCTCGCCGGCCATGGTGAGGGCGGTGCTGCCCTCGACGGCGGCGATGCCGAAATCGCTGAGCACCACGCGCCCGTCGTCCGCGATGAGGACATTGGCCGGTTTCACGTCCCGGTGCTCGACGCCCGCGGCGTGCGCGGCGCGCAGCCCGCGCAGGACCTCGGCCCCGACCTGGGCGGCGTACCGGGGGGTGAGCGCGCCCTCACCGCGCAGCAGGTCGGCGAGGGAGCGGCCGCGGATCAGTTCCATGATGATCCAGGGGCGCCCGCCGTCCATGATCACGTCATGGACGGTCACGACATTGCGGTCCGCGATCCGGGCCGCCGCCCACGCCTCGCGTTCCAGCCGGGCGTAGAGCCGGGTCACATCGGCCGGTTCCAGCCCGGCCGGGCCGCGGACCTCCTTGACGGCGACGTCCCGCTGCAAGGTCTCGTCCCGTGCGCACCACACCGTACCCATGCCGCCCTCACCGAGCCGGGACAGCAGGCGGTAGCGGCCCGCGACCAGCCCGCCACCGGCGGGTTCCCACAGCGTGGTCTCCTCGTCGTACATCAGGGCGACTCTCCGTTCCGTTCCTTCACGCGTCGGGCTTCGGCCTTCCGCCACGCACCACACGTGGGCTGAGGCATGCCGGTTCACCGGTGAAGCGAAGAGTTCAAGGAAGTTTTCGGAAAAAATCGAACCCGGTTGAACCGAACCGATCAAGACGACGTGTCAGTGCCGTACGGGGATGGGTTTCGTTCACAAGGAGTGTGCTGTGCCATCGGTCATCGTGGGTCGCACGGGTCCCTTCACGGGGCAGAGCGTGGTGCTGGGCGACGCCCCGCTGACGTTCGGGCGCAAGAGCGACAACGGCGTCGTCATCGTGAGCCCCAGCGCCTCCCGGCTGCACGCCGAGATCGTCGCGGAGGACGCGGGCTTCGTCCTCTACGACCGCGACAGCAGGAACGGCACCTACGTCAACGACCGGCGCGTCGTCCGCCACGCGCTGCGCCCGGACGACCTGGTCCGGATCGGTGACGAGACCTTCCTCTACGAGGCGCAGGACTCGGCGGAGACGGTCGTGGTGAACCTCTCCCAGCTGGACCTGCCGCGCCTGAGCGCCCCCGCCGACCCGGGCGTCCTGCGGGTCACCGTCACGGGCGGCGGCCCGGTGGGCCTCGCCTTCGCGCTCTCCCTCGACGCGATACTGCCCGGCCGGGTGGCGGTCACCGTCCACGACGGACGGTGGACGCGGCGCGGCACCACGGTCGTGTGGAAGGGCGCCGAGCAGGGCAATGTCCGGCGCAAACAGGTCGTGACCGTCCAGAGCCGGCAGTACCTCGCGCTGCCCGAGGAGGTGCGCTCGGCGCTGTTCTCCGACGGCTCCGCCTACTCCGAGATGTGGCCGGTCGGCCCGGACTCCGTGGAGGGCAACCCGCCCCGCAACATCCGGATCGCGGACATCGAGGACCGGCTGCTGGAGCTGGCGAACACCAAGGCGTCGATCCGGCTGGTCCCGAAGCGCTTCGACCCGGAGGAGCAGCGACAGCGGCTCGCCCAGCAGCATGTCCTGGCCGTCTGCGAGGGCGGGCGCTCCCGCACCCGCGAGTACTTCGCGGACCGCTTCGGCGCGGCCGACGCCTCGATCTACTCCCTCGACGGGGAGCACCTCCAGGACATCGTGCTCGGGCTGCGGGTGAAGTCGGCGCTGCCGGACCCGATGAGCGTGCTGCTGACCGTGTCGCAGAACCGTTTCCTGCTGAACTCCCTGCGCGGCGAGGGCTTCCTGAACATGCGGCTCACCCGTGAGGAGGCCCGGAACGTGGTCGGCATCGACCCGGTCCGCCAGGTCTTCGAGGAGTGCGTCGCGGCCCGCCCCTGCCTGATGAGCCGGGAGGAGGACCACGAGTTCCGCTGCCCGACGCACGGCACGCTCTTCCTGCCCGCGCTGCTGCGGAGCTCGCCGCTGTGGAAGGAGATCCGGCAGGGGCTCGCGCTCTTCGGCGTGGCCGAGGAGGACCTGACCGCGATCACCTCGTTCCGGCTGGACATGGTGCAGCGCCCCCGGTTCACCGCCCCGTTGACCCGTCCGACGCCGACGAGCCCGGGGACGTACGGCTTCCTGCTCGGCGACGCGGCCAACGCCATCCACTTCTGGCCGGGCCGCGGCCTCAACAGCGGCCTCGCCTCCGCCACCTCCCTGGCCCGCTCACTCAGCCGGGCCTGGCGGGGCAGACCCCTGCGCGACGCGGATTTCATCCGGCACGAGGCGGCGATGTCCATGCTCCAGTACCGGCACAAGAGCCGGGCGTGGAACGCCATGGTCACCACCGACGAGCAGGGCGTCACCCGCGCCATCCGGGACGTCATCGCCGACAGCGTCCACCGGCCGCGCGGCACCGCGCCGGAGGGCGGGCAGGAGGGCGGGCCGGACGTCGCGCCGGAGGGCGGGCCGTACGAGGGCCAGAGCGGCACCGAGGCGCTGCTGGCCCGGATGACCGCCATCCGTGAACGTCTCGCGCCCCGGCTGCCGGGGACGCCGACGGACGACAAGCTGCGCGCGCACCTCGCGAAGCTCGCCCCGGCCACCGTCCGTACCCTGCTGGAGAGCGGCGCCTGGGACACCCTGATCGTCGGCGGGGAGGAGGCCGACATCGACCTCTTCTACCAGTCGGACTCCCCGGTCTACGTCCCCCGCCCGGAGGACCCCCGCGTCCCCCCGCCGCCGACGACGGGCCCCCCGAACCCGTACGCCGCCCTCGCGTTGTCCTAGTCCTGCTTGATGGCGGAGATGTCGAACTCCAGGACCACCTTGTCCCCGACCAGGACGCCGCCGCCCTCCAGCGCGGCGTTCCAGGTGACGCCGAACTCCTGGCGGGAGATCGTCACCTGGCCCTCCAGCCCGACACGCCGGTTGCCGAAGGGGTCCATGGCGGTGCCCGTGTACTCGAAGTCGATGCTGACGGGGCGGGTGGTGTCCTTGACGGTCAGGTCACCGGTGACGCGGTACTCGGTCTCGGAGACCGGCTCGACCGAGGTGCTGCGGAAGGTGATGTCGGGGTAGGCGGGGGCGTCGAGGAAGTCATTGGTCCGCAGGTGCTGGTCGCGCTGCTCGACGCCGGTGTCGATGCTCTCCGTCTTGATCACCACCTGTGCGGTGGAGCTCGCCGGGTCGGCGCCGTCCAGGTGCGCGGTCCCCTCGAAGCTGTGGAACGCGCCGCGGACCTTGGTCACCATGGCGTGCCGGGCGACGAACCCGATCCGGGTGTGGGCGGGGTCGAGGACGTAGTCCCCGGTCAGGTCGGCGAGGGTGGGGCTCGTGGTCAAGGTGCCTCCGTGGGCCGGGATCCCGGCGACGGCCGCCCGGGATCGTTCCCGCCCCACGCTAGGCCGTGCCCCGCCCCCACCCCCTCCGGACGCACGCACCCACGACGGAGTCCCCCCGAGGGGACCACGCGGCGGGCGGGGGGGCCGCCGGGCCGCACGTGCTCAGCGGCTGACGCGCCACTCGGCCTTCGAGGAGAGGCCCGCGGCGATCCGCGGGTCGCGGACGGCGGAGGTGGTGTCCGTGACGACGACCCACAGCCGGTGTTCGCGCCGGTCCGGCAGCGAGTCCGCCAACTGCGCGACCTCCACCCGGCGGCGGCCCGCAAAACCGGGCCGGAACAGGCCCCTCTGGTAGGAGCCGCCGCCCTCGTACGTGCCGACCGTGCCGCCGTCCGGCGAGGGCTCGCCGAGCCAGTGGGCCCATTTGGCGCCCCGGGCGGCCATGGCGCCGGCCTTGAGCACGGACAGGTTCACGTCGGCGGGCTCGGAGCCCCGGTAGCGTTTTCCGGCGCCGTACGTGTACTCGTCGGCGAGCTTGCCCAGCGAGTGCCCGGTCTCGCAGATCGGCCTCCGGGGCCTTCGCCACGTACGCGTCCGCTTTGGGCCGGTCGATTCTGCCGGGCGTCCGCGTGGAACTTCTCCTGCTCGGCCAGCGCGGTCACGGCGCCGTCCCCCTCCCGCTGGGCCCCGGAGAGCGGTGCGGGGGTACGGGCCTTGCCGGCCGCCGCCACTCCGGCGTGCCCCGACCCGGCCCGGCCACCGTGCTCCGGCCCCGGTATCTCGACCTCGACCCGCCCCGCGCCCGGGGCCGTCCGCCCGGGGCCGGGCCGGCGACGGCTCCGGGGGCGACGGTCAGAGTCGTGGCGACGGCGAGAGCGGCGGTGGCCGTCAGCATGACGGTGCGCGGGGTCGCGGGCATGGGGGCACCTTTCGGCGGGGGGAGGGAGGGGTGCCGGCTGGGCGCGGCGCGCTCAACCCAGGCAGCGCGGCGGAACAGGGTCAACGCCCTACTCGCCCTCAGGAAAAGGGAGTTGCGCGGTCCCCGGGGTGCCGGACGTGCCGGGACCGGCCCCCTGGCCAGGCCCTTCTCGCCGGAGGAGCCGAAGGCCGGTGCGCCGTCGCGGGACTGCCCCTGCGCGCCACTGGCGTCGATGAGCGTTCGGGCGGGCTCCGCGCGGCTTGGATGTCGGGGGCCCCGGGCGTTCCGGGGCCAGCTCCCCCAAGGCCCACACCCCTAGGAGTCGCCATGTCTCGCGCACGTCATGCCCGCCGCCGAAGGATCGGCACCCTCGCGGCCGTCACCGCGGCCTGCGGACTGCTCGCCGCGGGCCAGGCCGCGTCCGCGGCCGTCCCGGGCGGCAACGTCCTGATCAACTGGTCGATACCCGACGCCCCGTCGGACGGCGTGCAGAACCTCACCTTCCCGATCACCGTCAACCCGGCCACCACACACCAGCGCGGCCTCTACTTCGCGCAGATGTTCGCGTACACGGGGAACGGGCTCGTCGGCTACACCGGCCTGCAGCCCCGCCCCGACACGGACGGCCACGAGCAGCTGCGCGGCGTCTTCTCGATCTTCGGGCCCGGCGCCTCCACCACCGACCCGAACTGCTACGACGGGGCGGACGGCGATGACGGCGTCAGCTGCGCCACCGAGTTCGCGGGGGTCTACGGCCACACCTACGACCTGTCCGTCGACCGCACCGGCCCCGACACCTGGAGCGGCACCGCCACCGACACCGTCACCGGCGCGTCCCACCACATCGGCACCTTCACCCTCCCCGGCGGCGGGAACCTCGCCTCCTCCCAGCTCGGGTTCGTGGAGTACTACCTCGGCGTCCCCAGCTGCCGCAAGATGCCCCGTACCGACGTGGTGTTCGGCGCCCCCCGCACCACCGACGCCGACGGCCGGACCGGCACCAGCACGGCCGCCTACGAGTACGGCGCCTGCGTGGGCAAGGCCAGGTACGAGGCCGAGTCCGACGGCCACGGCGGCACCCACGTGACCCGCGGCAACCCCGGCAGCCGGTAGCGGATCCGCGCACACGCGCCGACGGCATGACGCGGCCGCGGGCCTTGGGAGCAAGGACACCGCGGCCGCACTGCCGTGATCTACCGCCGGAAGCCCCGTAGGGCGTCCCGGACCTCACGGCCGTCGAAGGGGACGAACCAGGCGGCCTGCGCGAGTTCGTCCGAGCCCATGGACCGGTCCGCCCGGCGGTCGAGGTCCCGGCCGCCGGTGAAGTCGGCGTGGAAGAGCGCCTCGACCTCGTGGTCCGGGGGCAGCAGGCGGGCGTAGTCGTAGTCGTCCTCGCACACCGGCAGGGTGTGGTGGTCGTCCTCCGCGCAGAGGTCCGCCTGGTGGCCGGGCGCGTCCTGGACGGCCAGGTGGAGGGCCATGCGCTCCGCGGTACAGGTGGGGTTGGGCCGGTTCCCGGCCGCGAGGTCGCCGGCCAGGTCGTCGAAGGCCCGCGCCATCCGGCGCCGCCAGCGGCGCCCGGCCGTCCACGTGAGCGGGGGCAGCCGGTCGAAGACCTCCAGCACCCCGGAGCCGGCCTCCCGTACGAAGCGGTCCCCCAGGTACTTCGCGTCGTCGTACGCCTGGTCCGCGAGGACGACCAGCGCGGTGTGGAGCAGGTCGGCGGTACGGGGCGTGAGCTGCCACGCGCGCTCCTCACCGTCCTCGCCCGCGCCGAGGAGTTCCGCGGAGCTCTGGTACTCCAGGGTCCGGGTCCCGCTGAGCGCGGGATCCCCGGTGAGGGCCATCACGGCGCCGAGCAGGTCACGCGGGTCGTCGTCGGCCCGGTCGGCCGCGGGCAGCGGCTGCCATCCGCGGCCCGCGGCGGCGTGCAGCAGCGCGTCCTCGTCGGTGACGCGGTACTCGTAGGCGTGCGTCACCCGTACGACCCTCCCCCGCGCACCTCTGGGCCGCGGCCGAGCCGGGTCGGCGTACGGCGCGGCGAGGAGGGGCGACCGGCGCTCCCGGTCCAGGGGCGGAAGGGGGTGGACGACCAGGGCCGGGGCGGTGTGCTGGGACTGGTTCATGCTCGCACTGCTCCTCACGGGATGGGTCTGCGCGGATGGGCGGGGAGACGGCCCGACGGGGCGGGGGCGCCGGGCGGGAAGGTGACCTCGGCCAGCTTGACCGGCTGCCCGGAGCCGTCGGCGGGGACCATGTACACGAGGCGCCTGCCCTGTTCCGTGCGGCCGTGAGGGGCGCGGGACGCGGAGAGGGCCCGCCGCCGGAAGGGCGGCCGCCGGGGAGGGCGGCCGCCCGGGGCGGGGGCTAGGAGCCCGTGGCCTTGGTGCGCTTGGCGTGGCAGGTGCCGCTGACCGAGTCGGTGAAGGTGCGGCCGGAGACCTGCTTGAAGGTGAACGCGTAACCGGTGGCGGACAGGTCGAACTGGCCTACTCCGTAGGTGTTGTTGTTGAACACCTCGGACGGACCGGCCGAGGTGCTGCGCTTGCTGTAGAGGGTCCGGCCGCCGGTGCCGAGGACGAAGGACCGTATGCCGTTGGCGGTGTCCTTGGTGCCGTCGGACATCGCGGGCGCGAAGCGCTCGTAGTGGTGGTCGTGGCCCCAGACCGCCACATCGGCCTTGTAGTCGGTCAGCGCCTTCATCAGCGGAGCCGTACCGCCGCTGTCGCCATGGTCGCCGGAGGAGAACCGGGCGTGGTGCCAGTAGGCGATCGTGCAGGGCTTGGTGCTCGCCGCCAGGTCGGCCCGCAGCCACTTCTCCTGCGCGCTGCCCGCCTTCGTGCTGATGTTGGAGTTCAGCGACACCATGTGCCAGTCGCCGACGTCGAAGCTGTAGTAGCCCTTGTCACGGTCGCCGGTGGTGACGCCCTTGCCCTGGTAGTAGTCGAAGTAGCCCTTCGCACCAGAGGTCTTGTACTCGTGGTTGCCCGGCGAGGGGTGCACGATCGAGTTGAACCTGCCCCAGTTCTTGTCGTAGGCCCCCTTGTACTCCGACAGCTTGCCCGACTCGTAGGCGTTGTCGCCCGCCGTGATCACGGCCGCCGGCGCCATGGCGCTCACGAGAGGGGCGGCCTGATTGCAGGCGGAGCCGCAGATGTCACCGACCGCCGCGACCTTGACGGACGCCGCGGCCAGGGATCCCCTGCCCGACTGGTAGGCGTCGATGGAGTACGCGCTGTCGGCCTGGGTGAGCTGCGGCTTCACCGTCACGCAGCCGCCGCTGAACGCCCGGGTGAAGAAGTCCTTGCCCGTCGCGTTCTCGGAGGTGAGCGTGTAGCTGTCACCGGTGGAGCCGGTGAGGGTGACGGTGTCCCCGCCGCGCAGGGTCAGCGCGGCGAAGCGCAGCCGCATCCGGCCCGCCCCGTCCGCGCACACGCGGCGCTCGGCGGCCGGAGTCGCCCGCGCGCCGTCGCCGCTGACCTTCGCGGTACCGAGCGTGGCGCCCGGCTGCGCCAGCTGGGTCACGGTGCTCTCATCGGCCTGGTCGGCCGGGGGCTGGCCCGCGGACGCGCTGTACATGAAGCCACCGCCGATGAGGGCGGCGAGGGAGGTCGCGATCAGCAGGTTCCTGCCGTAGTGGTGCTGCTTCGGTCCGGGTTCGTGCATGACTGCTCCATGGAGGGTGGGGGAAGAAGGGCCCGGCCGGTCCGTCGGCGGCACGCCGGGGATACGGGCGCGGCGGACCGGCCGGGGGCTTGCGGGGGGGGTGGGACGGGCGGTGCGGTCCCGGCCGCCCCGGGCGGGGCGGCGAGGAGCCGCTACGAGCCGCCGGTGTAGAGCAGCCGGTTCGGGGTGTCCTTGCCGACGCCGCGCACCTTGCCGGGGGTCGCGGCGTCGATCAGCGCGCTCTGGACCTCCGCCGGGGTCGCGGCCGGGTGCTTGGCCAGGTACAGGGCCGCGGCCCCCGTGACATGGGGTGCGGCCATCGACGTACCGGACAGCTGACGGCTCGCGGTGTCGCTCCGGTTCCCGGCCGAGGTGACGCCCGTACCGGGGGCGAACAGGTCCGTACAGGGGCCGAAGTTGGAATCCGAACGGCGGCTGTCACCGGACGTGGAGTTGTTGACCACGATCGCGGCGCTGATCCGGCCGGGCGAGTTGTTGCAGGCGTTGGTGTTGCCGTTGCCCGAGGAGACCACCCAGGTGACCCCCGACGCGATGGACCGCTTGATGGCCTCGTCCTCGGCGGAGTTGCCGCCGCCGTTGATGCTCATGTTGACCACCGCGGGCTTCACGGCATTGGCGGTGATCCAGTCCGCCGCGGCGATGATCGCGGAGGTGGAGGCCCGGTCGCGGCAGTCCGTGACACGCACGGACACCAGCTTCGCCCCCTTGGCCACACCGAAGTCCTTGCCTCCCACCGTCCCGGCCACATGCGTGCCGTGTCCGGTGCAGTCCGCGCCGTTGCGGCCGTCCCCGACTTTGTCCACCCCGATGGCGGCCCGGCCCTGGAACTGCTCATGGCTCGTACGCAAACCACTGTCCACCAAGTACACGGTGACATTGGAGGCCGTCTCCGCGGCCGTGTACTTCTTGTCCAGCGGCAGATCACGCTGGTCGATCCGGTCCAGACCCCACGGCGGATCGGCCTGACTCCCCGACACGCTATGCAGTCCGTCCTGCTGTACGTAGGCCACCGCGGGATCGGCGGCCATCTTCGCCGCCTGAGCCTCCGTCATCTCGGCGGCATAGCCCCGCAGAGCCGTACTGAACACGGTGCGCACGGTGCCGCCGTGCGCACGGGCGGTGCGCGTGGCCACGGAGGCCGCCGCCGCGTCCTCGGCACCGCGGACCGCGGAGACGGAGGCGGGTGCCTCCTTGAAGACCACCAGGTAGCGGCCGGGTATCGGCTCGGCGGCGGTCCGTACGCGGCCGTCCGCGGATCCGGCCTCGGCGGGCCCGACGGCGATCGTCACCGCGGTGATGGCGGTCGCACCGGCCACGGCGATGCTCAGCGACCTGTAGGACAGGCGGGGGAAGTGGAAGGACAAAGGAGGCTCCCTTGAGACGGGGAAGAAGTGGAATTGCAGACCCCGGTTGCTCCGGGGAACCACCGGTCTACCGCCCCAAACCCCCGAGCGGTGGCACAGGGAGGCCGGTGGCGCCAAAGGGCGCCCGCGCCCCTCCCACCGCCGCGCCGGGCCGTCTCCGACGCGCCGGAGCCGTCCGTACTGCGCTCACACCCAGGTCCGGCCCGGTGTGCGGGGCGGTTTACACAGGGCGGTCATGGGGCGTGATCGGGCGGTAATGGGGGCTTCCTACCGTCCTCGGCAGAGGGAATGCCGTCGCGACCGCCCGCCTGGGCGGGGGCGGCGGAGGCCGTGGACCGGGGAAAGGGGTTGGAGTGCCGGGCGCGAAGGTGGAGGGCGTACGGACGGTCTGCTCCTACTGCGGGGTCGGCTGCGGCATCGTGCTCGGCATCGGACGGGATCCCGCCAGCGGGCGGCGGGTCGTCACGAAGAGCTCCGGGGACCGGCGGCACCCCAGCAACTTCGGGCGGCTCTGCACCAAGGGCGCGACCAGCGCCGACATGATGGCCGCCGGCGGGCGGGCCACGAGCGCGCTGGTCCGGGCCGCGCGCGGCGCCGCGCCGGAGGAGGCGGACGTGGACGCGGCCGTCGCGGAGGTCGCCGGGCGGCTGCGCGCGATCCTCGATACGCACGGCCCCGACGCGCTGGCCTTCTACGTCTCCGGGCAGATGTCGCTGGAGGCCCAGTACCTGGCCAACAAGCTGGCGAAGGGCTTCGTGCGGACGAGCCGGATCGAGTCCAACTCCCGGCTGTGCATGGCGAGCGCCGGTTCCGGCTACAAGCTCTCGCTGGGCGCGGACGGGCCGCCCGGCTCCTACCAGGACTTCGACCACGCCGACGCCTTCCTCGTCATCGGCTCGAACATGGCCGACTGCCACCCGATCCTCTTCCTGCGGATGATGGACCGGGTGAAGGCGTCCGGGGCGAAGCTGATCGTCGTCGACCCCCGGCGCACCGCCACCGCCGACAAGGCCGATCTGTTCCTCCAGATCAGGCCCGGCACCGATCTGGCGCTGCTCAACGGGCTGCTGCACCTGCTGGTGGCGGACGGGCACACGGACGAGGCGTTCATCGCCGAGTTCACCGACGGCTGGGCGGACATGCCCGCCTTCCTCGCGGACTATCCGCCGGACAGGGTCTCCGGGATCACCGGGATCCCGGAGGACGACATCCGGCGGGCCGCGCGGTGGATCGGTGCGGCGAACGCCTGGATGAGCTGCTGGACGATGGGGCTCAACCAGTCCACCCACGGCACCTGGAACACCAACGCCCTGGTCAACCTGCATCTCGCCACCGGCGCGCTCTGCCGCCCCGGCGCCGGACCCTTCTCGCTCACCGGCCAGCCCAACGCCATGGGCGGCCGCGAGATGGGGTACATGGGCCCCGGCCTGCCCGGACAGCGGTCGGTACTGGTGGACGAGGAGCGGGAGTTCACCGAGCGGCTGTGGGGCGTCGGGGCGGGCACGCTGCGTACGGAGGCGGGGCGCGGCACGGTGGAGATGTTCGAGCAGATGGCCGCCGGGGAGATCAAGGCGTGCTGGATCATCTGCACCAATCCGGTGGCCTCCGTCGCCAACCGCAGGACCGTGATCGCCGGGCTGGAGGCGGCGGAACTGGTGATCACCCAGGACGTGTTCGCCGAGACCGAGACGAACGCCTACGCGGACGTGGTGCTGCCCGCCACGCTGTGGGCGGAGTCCGACGGGGTCATGATCAACTCGGAGCGGAACCTCACCCTCGTCCAGGGCGTGGTCGACCCGCCCGGCCAGGCCCTCCCGGACTGGCAGCTGATCGCCCGCGTCGCCTGCGCGATGGGCTTCGCCGAAGCCTTCACGTACACGAGCGCCGAGGAGGTCTTCGAGGAGCTCAAGCGCGCCTGGAACCCGAAGACCGGCTGGGACCTGCGGGGCATCAGCTACGAGCGGCTGCGCGAGACCCCCGTCCAGTGGCCGGCGGCGTCCGGCGACGGCCCGGACCGCAATCCGGTCCGCTACCTCAACGACGGCATCAGCCAGACCCTGCTGGAGCGCGCGGACGGCAGCCGCCCCCGGCTGGCCTTCCCCACCGCGACCGGCCGTGCCCAGTTCTTCGCGCGCCCGCATCTGCCGGCGGCCGAACTCCCCGACGACGAGCACCCGTTCGTGCTCAACACCGGGCGCCTGCAACACCAGTGGCACACCCTCACCAAGACCGGCAAGGTCGCCAAGCTGGGCAAGCTGAACCCCGGGCCGTTCGTCGAGCTGCACCCCGACGACGCCGCCGCGCTGGGCGCACGGGACGGGGACCCGGTCGAGGTCGCCTCCCGGCGCGGCCGCGCCGTCCTGCCCGCCGTCGTCACCGACCGGGTCCGCCCGGGGAACTGCTTCGCGCCCTTCCACTGGAACGACCTGTTCGGGGAATACCTCAGCGTCAACGCCGTCACCAACGACGCCGTCGACCCGATCTCCTTCCAGCCGGAGTTCAAAGCCTGTGCCGTGGCCCTGCGGGTGGTGGCCGCCGCTCCGGAGCGCGCCGAGGCCGTGGCACCGGGGGCGGCCGAGGACCTGTCCGCCCCTCTCGCCGCACTCAGCGGCATCTTCGGCCTGGCCGATGTCGCCGCCCCCGCCCTGGAGGAGCGGGAGCGGCGCTACCTGGCCGGATTCCTGTCCGGCGTGGCCCTGGCCCCGCCCGGCGGTGTTCCCGTACTGCCGCCGGGCGCGCCCTTCACCCCGGAGGCGGCGCTCTGGGTGGACGGCGTCCTGGCCGGCATGTTCTCCCGTACGAGCAACACGACCGCCCCGGAGGCCCCGGCCGCCCCGGCTCCCGGCGCGGGTGCGGGCGTCCCCGAGGCCCGGAAGCTGGTCGTCCTGTGGGCCTCGCAGACCGGCAACGCCGAGGAGTTCGCCGCCGCGGCGGCTGCCCGCCTCACCGCGACCGGGCGCACCCCGGCCCTGCTCTCCATGGCCGACACCACCCCCGCGCAGCTCACCGCCGACACCGACCTGCTGATCGTGACCAGCACCTTCGGGGACGGCGACAGCCCGGACAACGGCGCCGGCTTCTGGCAGGGGCTCACCGCCGCCGACGCCGCGCGCCTGGACGGCCTGCGCTACGCCGTACTGGCCCTCGGTGACTCGCACTACGAGGACTTCTGCGGCCACGGCCGCCGCCTGGACGAACGCCTCGCGGAACTCGGCGCCGGGCGGCTGCACCCCCGCGTCGACTGCGAGCCCGACTACGAGGAGGCCGCCGGCCAGTGGCTCGACCGGATCGCCACCGCCCTCGCCGCCCCGGGCACCGCCGCCGCCCCGCAGCCGGTGCCGGACGCGGTCGGGGCCCGTACGCCCGCTCCCCCCGGCATCTCGAAAGCCTCCCCGTTCGCGACGCTCCTCGTAGGGAACCGGCTGCTCAGCCTGCCCGGATCGCAGAAGGAGGTACGCCAGTTCGCCTTCGACACACGCGGCGGCGAGCTGGCCTACGAGGCCGGCGACGCCCTCGGGGTCTGGCCGGCCAACGGCTCCCCGCTCGTGGCCGAATGGCTGGCGCTCACCGGCCTCGACCCCGACGAGGACAGTGACGGCGTCCGCCTGGCGGAGGCCCTGCGCACCCGCTTCGACATCTCCCGCATCACCCCGGACCTGTTGAAGTTCGTCGCGGCCCGCACCGGTGACCGGGACCTCCAGCGCCTCCTGCGCCCCGACAACAAGGGCGAGCTGGCGAAGTGGAGCTGGGGCCGCCAGGCCGCCGACGTCATCGGCGCCTTCCCCGTCCGGGCCTCCGCCGCCGAGTGGACCGGCGTACTGAAACGGCTCCAGCCGCGTCTGTACTCCATCTCCTCCAGCCCCCTGGCCCACCCGGGCGAGGTCCGGCTGACGGTGTCCGTCGTCCGCTGGACCAATGACGCGGACCGGGAGCGCAAGGGCGTCTGCTCCACCTACCTGGCGGACTGCGCGGACGACGGGCCCGTACAGGTCTTCGTCCAGCGCTCACCGCACTTCCGCCCGCCCGCCGGCTCCGCCACGCCCATGATCATGGTCGGTCCGGGCACGGGCGTCGCCCCCTTCATCGGCTTCCTGGAGGACCGGCGGGCGAAGGGGCACACCGGCCCGAACTGGCTGTTCTTCGGCGAACAGCGCGAGGCCACCGACTTCTACTACCGCGAGGAGCTGGAGGCTTTCCGCTCCTCCGGCCACCTGGACCGGCTCGATGTGGCCTTCTCCCGCGACCAGCGCAACAAGGTCTACGTACAGGACCGGATGCGCGAGCACGGCCCGCGCCTGTGGCGCTGGCTCCAGGACGGCGCCCACTTCTACGTCTGCGGCGACGCGGGCCGCATGGCGAAGGACGTGGACCGCGCCCTGCACGGGATCGTCGCCGCGCACGGCGGGATGGACGAGGAAGCGGCTGCCGCGTACGTCCGCCGCCTGGCCGCCGACAAGCGCTATGTCCGCGATGTGTACTGAGCCCCACCAGACCCACCAGACCCCTCAGCCCCCACAGACCCGTCAGGCCCGTCAGACCCGTCAGGCCCGTCACCCGGTGGCGTCGTCCTCCTCCTGGTAGGAGTGCCGCCGCCCCGTCCACGGGTCCGCGATGTTGTGGTAGCCGCGCTCCTCCCAGAAGCCGCGCCGGTCCTGCGTCATGTACTCGATCCCGCGCAGCCACTTCGGCCCCTTGTAGCCGTACAGGTGCGGGACCACCAGGCGCAGGGGGAAGCCGTGTTCGGCGGTGAGCGGTTCGCCGTCGTGGTGGGTGGCCATCAGGGTGCGGGGGGAGGTGAAGTCCGCGAGGCGCAGGTTGGCGCTGTAGCCGTACTCGGCCCAGGCCATGACGTGGGTGACGTCCGGGGCGGGCGGCGCGAGCTCCAGGAGCACGGCCGCCGGTACGCCGAAGAACTCATGGCCGGTGGTCGTCGTACCGGAGGCGCAGTGGAGGTCGGTGCGCAGGCTCTCCTTCGGGAGGGCCGTGATCTCCTCGAAGCTCCAGGAGTACTTCTCCCCGCTCGCGGTGGCCCCGAAGACCTGGAGGTTCCAGCGGTCGGCCCGGAACCGGGGCACGGGCCCGTAGTGGGAGACCGGCCATCCCCTGACCGTGCGCTGCCCCGGCGGAAGCGGTTCGTCCTGCTCCACGCGCCTCACCTGCACACCACGGGGTCCACCTCGCACATGCGACCCAGTGTGGCAGATTCACCTGGCGGATGCCCGGCCGCCACTACCACCCCGTGGCCTGCCGCACCGGGCGCGAGGCCGGCGGCCGGACAGCCGTCGGCCCGCGCCCGGGCCCGTCAGGCGCGGTCGGCCGGGGGCAGTTCCGCGCGGATCTCGCGGGCTGCCGCCACCAGGTGCTCCAGGGAGGCGCGGGTCTCCGGCCAGCCGCGGGTCTTCAACCCGCAGTCCGGGTTGACCCACAGCCGGTCCGCCGGGATGGCCTCGAGGCCGGTGCGCAGCAGGTCCGCCGCCTCCCGCGTGGACGGGATACGGGGCGAGTGGATGTCCCAGACGCCCGGTCCGGCCTCGCGCGGGTAGCCGTGGGCGGCGAGTTCGCGGGCGACCTGCATGTGCGAGCGGGTGGCCTCCAGGCTGATGACGTCGGCGTCGAGGTCGTCGATGGCCTGGACGATGTCCCCGAACTCGGCGTAGCACATGTGCGTGTGGATCTGCGTGCCCGGCCGGACCCCGCTGGTGGTGAGCCGGAAGGACTCGGTGGCCCAGGCGAGGTAGGCGGCGTGGTCGGCGGCGCGCAGCGGCAGGGTCTCGCGCAGGGCGGGTTCGTCGACCTGGATGACGGAGGTGCCGGCGGCCTCCAGGTCGTCGACCTCGTCGCGCAGGGCGAGGGCCACCTGGCGGGCGGTCTCGCCGAGCGGCTGGTCGTCGCGTACGAAGGACCAGGCGAGCATGGTGACCGGGCCGGTCAGCATGCCCTTGACCGGCTTCGGGGTGAGGGACTGGGCGTACGAGGTCCAGCGCACGGTCATCGGCTCCGGGCGGGAGATGTCCCCGGCGAGCACGGGCGGCCGCACGTAGCGGGTGCCGTAGGACTGCACCCAGCCGTGCTGCGTGGCGAGGTAGCCGGTCAGCTGCTCCGCGAAGTACTGGACCATGTCGTTGCGTTCGGGCTCGCCGTGCACGAGGACGTCGAGGCCGGTCTTCTCCTGGAAGGAGATGACCTCGCCGATCTCGGCCCGGATCCGCTCCTCGTAGCCGGCGGCGTCGATGCGTCCGGCGCGCAGGTCCGCCCGGGCCACGCGCAGTTCGTCGGTCTGCGGGAAGGAGCCGATGGTGGTGGTCGGCAGCAGCGGCAGGCCCAGATGCGCCCGCTGGGCGAGGGCGCGCTCGGGGTACGGCTGGGCGCGGCGCCCGTCGGCGTCGGTGACGGCGGCGGTGCGGGCGCGGACGGCGGGGTCGTGGGTGAGGGCGGAGCCGGCGCGGGAGGCCAGGTCGGCGCGGTTCGCGGCGAGTTCGGGCGCGATGGCGTCCGTACCCCGGGCCAGTCCGCGGGCCAGGACGGCGATCTCCCGTGTCTTCTGGCGGGCGAAGGCGAGCCAGCGGCGTACCTGCGGGTCGATGTCGCGCTCGGCGGAGGCGTCGAGCGGGACGTGCAGGAGGGAGCAGGAGGCGGCGACGTCCACCCGGTCCGCGAGGCCGAGCAGGGTGCCGAGGGTGGTCAGGGACTTCTGGTAGTCGTTGATCCAGATGTTGCGGCCGTTGACCACGCCCGCGACGAGCCGCTTGCCGGGCAGCCCGCCCGCGGCGGCGAGGTCGTCCAGGTTGGCCGCGCCGCTGTCGGTGAAGTCGAGCCCCAGGCCCTCGACGGGTGCGGCGGCGAGCACCGGGAGGGCTTCGCCCAGCCGGCCGAAGTAGGAGGCGACGAGCAGCTTCGGCCGGTTGGCCGGGGCGCCGAGCTCGCGGTAGGCGCGGGCGGCGGCGTTCAGCTCGGCCGGGGTGCGGTCCTGCACCAGCGCCGGCTCGTCCAGCTGCACCCACTCGGCCCCGGCGGCCCGCAGGTCGGCGAGGACGGACGCGTACACGGGCAGCAGCCGGTCGAGCAGGGTCAGCGGCTCGAAGTCGGCGGGGACGCCGGGCGCGGGCTTGGCCAGCAGGAGGTAGGTGACCGGGCCGACGAGGACGGGGCGGGCGGTGTGGCCCTGGGCCAGGGCCTCGGTCAACTCGGCGACCTGCTTCGCGGAGTCCGCGGTGAAGACGGTGTCGGGGCCGAGCTCGGGGACCAGGTAGTGGTAGTTGGTGTCGAACCACTTGGTCATCTCCAGCGGCGCCACGTCCTGGGTGCCGCGGGCCATCGCGAAGTAGCCGTCGAGCGCGTCCGCGTCGACGGCGGCCCGGTGGCGGGCGGGGATCGCGCCGACCATGACGCTGGTGTCGAGCACGTGGTCGTAGTACGAGAAGTCGCCGGTCGGGACCTCGTCGATGCCGGCCTCGGCCAGCTGGCGCCAGTTCGTCCGGCGCAGTTCTGCGGCCGTCTCCCGGAGGGCTTCGGCGGTGACCCGGCCCTTCCAGTAGCCCTCGACGGCCTTCTTCAGTTCGCGGTGCTGACCCTGGCGGGGGTAGCCGTACACGGTGGCGCGTACCGCCGCGGCTGCGGGCTTCGGTGTCACGGAACTCTCCTTCGCGAGATGTGTCCAGGAACATCCCGGCGACGGGACGCGGACGCGAAGGGAACGGCAGAACGCGCGGACCACGCGGCGGCACCGGGGCCGCACATGCCGCTCGCTGTGTACGCCGACCCGCCCACGAGGTCACCGGGATATCCGCGCACGGCATCGGCCGTACACGGGCAACGGGCAGGTCTTCGGACTCGCGGGCACGCCTGCCGGTCTCCCGGCGGGCACCTACTGGCCGTCGCTTCCCAGGACCGTTGTCCGGTCCCAGTGCGTATGACGGCGGTCGTTCCCGCTCACCGCTGCGGGGCAGTCCCGGATTCCCACCGGGTTCCCTCTTACGACGCCTCCCGTCTGGCGGGCGGGGGCGAACCAGCTGCACCGGCCACCCTAGGCCGTTCCCCTGGAGCGCGAGTACAGCCGTCCACATACCGGACAGAAATCTGAGACGCGGGGCCCCGCGGTGTACCGCGGGGCCCCGCGCCGGGCGGGCTCAGCCGTGCGTGAAGTGCGGCGGTCGCTTGTCCACGAAGGCGGACATGCCCTCCTTCTGGTCGGCGATGGCGAACACCGCGTGGAACAGGCGGCGTTCGAAGCGGACGCCCTCGGCGAGGGTGGTCTCGAAGGCCCGGTTCACGGCCTCCTTGGCCATCATCGCCACCGGCTTGGACATCTCGGCCACGGTCGTCGCCACGGCCAGGGCCTCGGCGAGCAGGTCCTCGGCCGGAACGATCCGGGACACCAGCCCGGCCCGCTCCGCCTCGGCGGCGTCCATGGTGCGGCCGGTCAGGCACAGCTCCATGGCCTTGGCCTTGCCGACGGCCCGGGTGAGGCGCTGGGAGCCGCCGATGCCGGGGATGACACCGAGCTTGATCTCCGGCTGGCCGAACTTCGCGGTGTCGGAGGCGAGCAGGATGTCGCAGAGCATGGCCAGTTCGCAGCCGCCGCCCAGGGCGTAGCCGGAGACCGCCGCGAGCGTGGGGGTGCGTACCTCGCCGAGGCGGTCCCAGGCGGTGAACCAGTCGGTGAGGTACATGTCCATATAGCTCTGCGGGCGCATCTCCTTGATGTCCGCGCCTGCGGCGAACGCCTTGGCGGAGCCGGTGAGGACGATGCAGCCGACCTCCGGGTCCCGGTCCAGCTGCTCCGTGGCGGCCACGACCTCCCGCATCACCTGGAGGTTGAGCGCGTTGAGCGCGCCGGGCCGGTTGAGGGTGAGGAGGGCGACGCGGCCCTTGCGCTCCAGCAGGATCGTCTCGTAGGTCGTCTCGTCGGCGGTCGCGTCGCTGGTCGCGTCGGTCGTCTCGTAGGTCATACGGGGTTCCCGTTCTGGGGTCGGAGGGTGCGCACGATCGCCGAGAAGTCCAGGTCGGCCCCCTCGGCGGCGGCGAACGCGGCGTACATCTCGGCGGCCTTGAGCCCGAGCGGGGCCTCCACCCCGCCCGCGCGCAGGGCGTTGGCGGCGAGGCCGAGGTCCTTGGCCATGAGGGGCGCGGCGAAACCGGGGCGGTAGTCGCGGTTGGCGGGGCTGGCCGGGACCGGGCCGGGCACGGGGCAGTTGACGGTGAGGGCCCAGCACTGGCCGGAGGCGGTGGAGGCCACGTCGTAGAGCGCCTGGTGGTCCAGTCCGAGGCTGTCGGCGAGTACGAACGCCTCGCTGACGCCGATCATCGAGATGGCCAGGATCATGTTGTTGCAGATCTTCGCGGCCTGTCCGGCGCCCGGACCGCCGCAGTGCACGGCCTTCTTGCCCATGGCGCCGAGCAGCGGCTCGGCGGCGGCGAACTCCTCGGCGCCGCCTCCGGCCATGAAGGTGAGCGTGGCGGCCTCGGCGCCCACCACCCCGCCGGAGACGGGGGCGTCGAGCGCGCGGTGGCCGGCCGCGAGCACCGCCTCGTGCGCGGCGCGGGCGTCGGCCACGTCGATGGTGGAGCAGTCGACGAAGAGGGTCCCGGGCCGGGCGGCGGCCAGCAGCCCCTGCTCCCCGTAGAGGGCGAGGACATGGCGGCCGGCGGGCAGCATGGTGACGACGACCTCGGCCTGCGCGGCGGCCGCGGCGGCGGACTCCGCGGGCTCGACCCCGGTCGCGGTGGCCGCGGCCAGCAGGTCGGGGAGGAGGTCGAAGCCGAGGACGCGGTGTCCGGCCCCGACCAGGTTGGCTGCCATCGGCCCGCCCATGTGGCCGAGCCCGATGAATGCGACGGTGCTGCTCACCAGACGACCTCCTGGGACGGGGCGGCCGCGGCGAGCCGGAGCTCGTCCGCGCCGAGCGGGGCGAAGTAGCGGTCCACGTCCGCCGGGGTGACGTCCTCCAGCGTGGCCGGTGACCAGTGCGGGGTGCGGTCCTTGTCGATGACCTGGGCCCGGATGCCCTCGACCAGGTCGGGCGAGGCCAGGGCCGCGCACGAAACGCGGTACTCCTGTTCCAGTACGCGTTCCAGCGGCCCGAGGCGGCGGGCCCGGCGCAGCGCCGCCAGGGTGACCTTGACGGCGGTGGGCGACTTGGCCCGCAGGGTGTCCGCCGCGGCCTTCGCGGCGGGCACGCCGGAGGCGAGCAGCCGCGCCAGGATCTCCTCGGCGGAGTCGGCGGCGTAGCAGGGGTCGATCCACTCCCGGTCGGCGGCGAGCCCCCCGGCCGGCGGCTCCGCGACGTACCGCTCCAGCACGGTGTGTACGGGGTCCACGGCCAGCTCCCGGGCCAGCGCGGGCAGGGCGGCCGCCGGGACGAAGTGGTCCGCGAGGCCGCAGAGCAGCGCGTCGGCGGCGCCGACGGGGGCGCCGGTCAGCGCGAGGTGGGTGCCGAGCTCGCCGGGGGCGAGGGCGAGCAGGTAGGTGCCGCCGACGTCGGGCACGAAGCCGATGCCGGTCTCGGGCATGGCGACGCGGGAGCGCTCGGTGACGATCCGGACGCTGCCGTGGGCCGAGACGCCGACCCCGCCGCCCATGACGATGCCGTCCATGAGGGCGACGTACGGCTTGGGGTAGCGGGCGATCAGGGCGTTGAGCCGGTACTCGTCGCGCCAGAAGTCCGCGGAGGCGGTGCCGCCGGTGCGCGCGTCCTCGTGGATCGCGCGGATGTCGCCGCCCGCGCAGAGCCCGCGCTCGCCGGCGCCCTCGATCACGACCAGCTCGACCGCGGGGTCGTCGGCCCAGGCGGTGAGGGCTTCCATGATGCGGAGCACCATGGGGTGGCTGAGGGCGTTGAGGGCCTTGGGGCGGTTGAGGGTGAGGTAGGCGGCGCGGCCCTCGGTACGGATCAGGACAGGGCCGGGTGCGGCCGGGCCGCCGCCGGGTGTGTTCGCGGTGTTGTCGGTCATCGCAGTGTCTCCGTGAGTCCGCGCGCCACGATGACACGCATGATCTCGTTGGTGCCTTCCAGGATCTGATGGACCCGCAGGTCGCGGACGATCTTCTCGATGCCGTACTCGCTGAGGTAGCCGTAGCCCCCGTGCAGCTGGAGGGCCGCGTCCGCCACCGCGAAACCGGTGTCGGTGGCGAAGCGCTTGGCCATCGCGCACAGCCGGGGGGCCAGCGGGTCCCCCGCGTCCAGGGCCTCGGCGGCCTGCCGGACCAGCGCGCGGGCGGCGGCCAGCTCGGTGGCCATGTCGGCCAGGCGGAACTGCAGCGCCTGCGCGTCCAGCAGCCGGGCGCCGAACGCCTCGCGGTCGGCGAGATGGGCCAGCGAGCGGTCGAGGGCGCTCTGCGCCCCGCCGAGCGAGCAGGCGGCGATGCCGAGGCGGCCCCCGTTGAGGCCGTTCATGGCGATACGGAAGCCCTCGCCCTCGGCGCCGAGCCGCCGGTCGGCGGGCAGCCGGACGCCGTCCAGGATCACCTGGCGGGTCGGCTGGGCGTTCCAGCCCATCTTGCGCTCGTTGGGCCCGAAGGCCACCCCGGGGTCCTCGCGTTCGACGACGAACGCGGAGATGCCGCCGGGGCCGGGCTCCCCCGTCCGGGCCATGACCACGTAGAGGCCGGCCGCTCCGGCGCCGGAGATGAACTGCTTGACGCCGGTCAGGACGTAGTGGTCGCCCTGCCGTTCCGCGCGGGTGCGCAGTGCGGCGGCGTCGGAGCCGGCGCCCGGTTCGGTGAGGCAGTAGCTGCCCAGGGTCCCGGCGGAGCAGAGGCCGGGCAGCCAGCGGGCGCGCTGGGCGTCGTCCCCGTAGCGGTCGACCATCCAGGCGACCATGTTGTGGATGGAGAGGTAGCCGGCGATGGACGGGCAGCCCGTGGCGAGGGTTTCGAGGACGAGGACGCCGTCCGCGCGGCTGAGGCCGGAACCGCCGTGCTGCTCGTGTACGTACACCCCGGCGAGGCCCAGGGCGGCGGCCCGCCGGATGACGTCCACGGGGAAGTGCTTGTCCTGGTCCCAGGCCACGGCGTGCGGGGCCAGCTGCTCCTGCGCGAAGTCGAGGGTGACCTCGGCCAGTGCGAGCTGGTCCTCGGTGAGGGTGGTGGTCATGGCGCTCATCCCATCGTCGGGATGGTGAAGCTCGCGCCCTCCTTGACCCCGGAGGGCCAGCGCGAGGTGACGGTCTTGGTACGGGTGTAGAAGCGGATCGAGTCGGGGCCGTGCTGGTTGAGGTCCCCGAAGCCGGAGCGCTTCCAGCCGCCGAAGGTGTGGTAGGCGACGGGCACCGGGATGGGGACGTTGACGCCGACCATGCCGGTGTTGACGCGGCGGGTGAACTCGCGGGCGGTGTCCCCGTCCCGGGTGAAGATGGCCACGCCGTTGCCGTAGGGGTGCTCGCTCGGCAGCCGCAGCGCCTCCTCGAAGTCGGCGGCGCGGACCACCGACAGCACGGGCCCGAAGATCTCCTCGCGGTAGATCCGCATCTGCGGGGAGACCCGGTCGAAGAGGGTGGCTCCGGCGAAGAAGCCGTTCTCGTGGCCGTCGAGGGTGAACCCGCGTCCGTCGACGACGAGTTCGGCCCCCTCCCCCGCGCCGATGTCGACGTAGCGGCGGACCCGGTCGAGGGCGTCCCGGCTGACCAGGGGCCCGAAGTCGGCCTGGGGGTCGTCGGAGCGGCCGATGCGCAGGGTGCCGAGGCGTTCCTTGAGGGCGGCGACGAGCCGGTCGGCGGTCTCCTCGCCCACGGGGACGGCGACGGCGATGGCCATGCAGCGTTCGCCGGCCGAGCCGTAGCCGGCGCCGACGAGGGCGTCGACGGCCTGGTCGAGGTCGGCGTCGGGCATCACGATCATGTGGTTCTTGGCGCCGCCGAAGCACTGGGCGCGCTTGCCGTGGGCGGCGGCGGTGGCGTAGATGTGCGCGGCGATCGGGGTGGAGCCGACGAAGCCGAGGGCCTGGACGCGGGGGTCCTCAAGGAGGGTGTCGACGGATTCCTTGCCGCCGTTGACCACGTTGAGCACGCCCGGCGGCAGCCCGGCTTCGAGGAACAGCTCCGCGAGGCGCAGCGGTACGGAGGGATCGCGCTCGGAGGGCTTGAGGATGAAGGCGTTCCCGCAGGCGAGGGCGGGTGCGGCCTGCCAGAGCGGGATCATGGCGGGGAAGTTGAAGGGGGTGATGCCGGCGACCACGCCGAGCGGGGAGCGCAGCGAGTGGACGTCGATGCCGGTGCCCGCGTTGTCGGTGAACTCGCCCTTGAGCAGGTGCGGGATCCCGGCGGCGAACTCGACTACCTCCAGGCCGCGTTGCAGGTCTCCGTGGGCGTCGGCGACGGTCTTGCCGTGCTCTGCGGACAGCAGCCGGGCCAGGTCCTCCCGCTCGCCCTCGACGAGCTGGAGGAAGCGCAGCAGTACGCGGGCGCGGCGCTGCGGGTTCCACTGGCCCCAATCGGCCTGCGCCTCCTCGGCGTTGGCGATGGCGGCCTCGGTGTCGGCGCGTCCGGCGAGGGGGACGCGGGCCTGGACGGTGCCGGTGTTCGGGTCGTACACGTCGGCGAAGAGCCCGGAGGTGCCGGTGGTGTGCTTTCCGCCGATGAAATGGGTGAGTTCGCGGACCATGGGTGCCTGCTCTCGTCAGGTTGGATCCGGGATGGCACGGCAGGACCGCGCCCGCACCCGGTGGGGTGCGGGGGTGGGGCATGCCGTGGGACAGCGACGGCGCGGGGGCCGCCGACGAGCTAGGGGGACGCGGGAGTTCCCGCTCGCTCCGCCGGATCACCAGGGTCGTGGGTACGGACCGGTGCCATGCGTGTCTGCTCCATCCTCGTGGACAACACGGAACAATCCGCGGCCGGTATCCTGACTCCCGGATCCCCGCGCGCCGCCCGCCTTCCCGACAGCCCTCGTCAGTGGCGTGTGGATGGCAGCACACTCCCCGGTCACAGTGGCGGGACCGTGCCGGATTCACACCGGCTTCCCTGCACCGCGGACCTTGTGCCACGAACATATAGTTGGACGTCCTAGTAAGTCCAGAGCCTCCGCCCGCGCGCCCCGGGGCACGACCCCCTCGGCCCGCGTCACTCGCCGCCGCGGGCCACCGGGTAGGGGATGAAGGTGCTGCTGTTCTCGTCCACGGCGAGGGGGCGGCCCAGCGGCGGCACGGCGCGCTGCGGGCAGTCGAGGCGTTCGCAGAGGCGGCAGCCCATGCCGATGGGGGTGGCGGCGGCGATGTTGTCGAGGTCGAGGCCGTCGGAGTAGACGAGCCGCGGGGCGTGCCGGATCTCGCAGCCGAGGCCGATCGCGAAGGTCTTGCCGGGCTCGCCCCAGCCGCCCCGGTGGCGGGTGACCGCCCGCGCGGTCCACAGGTAGCGCTGGCCGTCGGGCATGGCGGCGACCTGGACGTGGATGCGTCCGGGCGCGGCGAACGCCTCGTAGACGTTCCAGAGCGGGCAGGTGCCGCCGGCGCGGGAGAAGTGGAATCCGGTGGCGGACTGCCGCTTGGACATGTTCCCCGCCCGGTCCACACGGACGAAGGAGAAGGGCACCCCGCGCAGCCTGGGGCGTTGCAGGGTGCTCAGCCGGTGGCAGACCGTCTCGTAGCCGATCCCGAAGTGGTCGGTCAGCCTTTCGATGTCGTAGCGGAATTCCTCGGCCGCCGTGTGGAAGGCCCGGTACGGGAGGATCAGCGCGGCGGCGAAGTGGTTCGCGATGCCGATCCGCGCCAGCCGGTGGGCCGGGGAGCCGGGCGGGAAGTCCTCGGCGGCGAGCCGGTCCAGTTCGGGGCCGTGTTCCAGGAGGGCCAGCTGGGTGGCCATCCGGAATGCCTGCTGGCCGGGGCGGAGCCGCCCGGACAGGTGCAGGACGCGCGTGGCGGCGTCGTAGTGGTGCAGACGGTCGGAGTCTGCGGCGAGCCGGATGCCGTGGCGCTCGGTGAGGCGGCGGGTGAGCGCCCGGACGACCTCGCCGGGGCGGATGCCGATCTCGCGGGCCAGGTCCTCGGCGGCGAGATCGGTGTCGTGGAGGTAGTTCTGCCGCCGGTAGAAGAACTCGCGGATCTCCTCGTGCGGGGAGCGCGGGGAGCGGGGCGCGGCCGGGCCGCCGTCCCGGCCGTCCGCGGTGTCCGCCAGCCGCTCCGCCAGGAGCTGGGCGCGCCGCCCGAGGTCCAGCAGCACGGAGGCGACGGCGGGCATCCGGGAGGCCAGTTCGGCCAGGTCGGAGGGGGAGACCCGGGCCTCGGCGACCTCCCCGGCCAGGGCCTCGCGCAGATCGGCGACGAGCCGGCTGGTGTCGCGCTCGGAGAAGAAGCCGGGGTCCACGCCGAACGCCTCGGTGAGCCGCAGCAGGACGGGCACGGTCAGGGGCCGCGAGTCGTGCTCCATCTGGTTGAGGTAGCTCGGGGAGATGGCCAGGACCCGGGCCAGCTCGGCCTGGCTCATCCGGCGCTCCTCGCGCAGCCGCCGCAGCCGCGCCCCCGCGTACGTCTTGCTCACCTGGCTCCTCCGGCTCTCGACCGGGATTCAGGTTACGCGCGATCCCGCCGCCCGGGACCTTCGCAAGCTTGGCAAATCCGCTGCCGAAGATTCGCAGAACTTGGCAGACGTACCGCATTGATGGCACTGCGTGCCGCTGCCAGAGTCTGTGGTGCGGCCCGCCGGACCCCGGCGGCCCGGGCGGACACTCCGGGCACGACTCACGCCCTGACGTCGGAGATCCCGGCAGTCCCACCCGGCCGACCTGCACCATTGCTCAGCACCTCCCCAGGTGGGGACGGCGGCCGCAACCCAAGAACACGGCACACAGTGCCACCCCTTCCGTCGCGAGGCACGGAGGGTTGGCAGGACAAGCGACTCATGGAGACGGTGACGGTCATGGCAGACACGAACACGACGGCGGCGGCCGAGCAGCTGGCGCGGCGGTGGGCCACGGACCCGCGATGGGCGGGCATCGAGCGCACCTACACCGCCGAGGACGTGGTCCGGCTCTCCGGCAGTGTCCGCGAGGAGCACACCCTCGCCCGGCGCGGCGCCGAGCGCCTCTGGCGCCAGCTGCACGACCTGGACTACGTCCACGCCCTCGGCGCGCTGACCGGCGGCCAGGCCGTCCAGCAGGTCCGGGCCGGACTCCAGGCCATCTACCTGTCGGGCTGGCAGGTCGCCGCCGACGCCAACCAGGCCGGGCACACCTACCCCGACCAGTCGCTCTACCCGGTCAACTCCGTGCCCCAGGTGGTCCGGCGGATCAACAACGCCCTGCTGCGCGCCGACCAGATCGCCACCGCCGAGGGCGGCGCCGACACCACCGACTGGCTCGCGCCGATCGTCGCCGACGCGGAGGCCGGCTTCGGCGGCCCGCTGAACGCCTTCGAGCTGACCAAGGCGATGATCGCGGCCGGCGCGGCGGGCATCCACTACGAGGACCAGCTCGCCTCCGAGAAGAAGTGCGGCCACCTCGGCGGCAAGGTCCTCGTCCCCACCGCGCAGCACATCCGCACCCTGAACGCGGCCCGCCTCGCCGCCGACATCGCGGACACCCCGACCCTGGTCATCGCCCGTACGGACGCCCTCGCGGCCACCCTGCTGACCAGCGACGTCGACGAGCGCGACGCCGAGTTCTGCACCGGCGAGCGCACCTCCGAGGGCTTCTACCACGTCCGCAACGGCATGGCCCCGGTCATCGCGCGCGGCCTCGCCTACGCCCCGTACGCCGACCTGATCTGGGTGGAGACCGGCACCCCGGACCTGGCCCAGGCCCGCGAGTTCGCCGAGGCGATCCACGCCCAGTACCCGGACCAGATGCTGGCCTACAACTGCTCGCCGTCCTTCAACTGGAAGGCCGCGCTGGACGACGACCAGATCGCCAAGTTCCAGCGCGAACTGGGCGCCATGGGCTACAAGTTCCAGTTCATCACCCTGGCCGGCTTCCACTCCCTCAACCACGGCATGTTCGACCTGGCCCGCGGCTACGCCGAGCACGGCATGACCGCCTACGTCGACCTCCAGGAGCGGGAGTTCGCCGCGCAGGCGCAGGGGTTCACCGCCGTCAAGCACCAGCGCGAGGTCGGCACCGGCTACTTCGACCTGGTCTCCACCGCCGTCAACCCGGCCTCCTCCACCACCGCCCTCACCGGCTCCACGGAGGAGGAGCAGTTCCACTAGGAACGCCCCCTCCCCCGTATCCGACGGCGCCCGGGCCGCACCCCGGGCGCCGGCCGCCCCACGCCGAGGAGCAGAACCGCATGTCGCCCACGTCCCTGACCGCCGGTGTCCGAGTCCTCGGCACACCGGGCGAACGCCACGAGGAGATCCTCACCCCCGAGGCGCTCGACTTCCTCGCCCGCCTGGACTCCGCCTTCGCGGACCGCCGGCAGGAGATCCTCAAGGAGCGCCGCCGCCGCACCGGCAACCTGGCCTCCGGTACGCCGCTGGACTTCTCCCGCGCCACCTCCGCCGTGCGCGCCGACCCGGGCTGGCGGGTGGCCCCGCCCGCGCCGGGGCTGCTCGACCGGCGCGTGGAGATCACCGGCCCGCCGGAGCGGCGTATGGCGGTCCACGCGCTGAACTCCGGGGCGAAGGTGTGGATGGCCGACTTCGAGGATGCCACCGCCCCCACCTGGGACAACGTGATCGGCGGGCAGTTGGTCCTGCGCGACGCGATCGAGCGCCGCATCGACTTCACCACCCCCGAGGGCAAGGAGTACCGCCTCGGGACGGAGCTCGCCACGATCATGGTCCGGCCGCGCGGCTGGCACCTCCTGGAAGAGCATCTGGAGATCGACGGCCGCCCCGTCCCCGCCTCGCTGGTCGACTTCGGGCTGTACTTCTTCCACAACGCGCGGCGGCAGATCGACGCCGGCCACGGCCCGTACTTCTACCTCCCCAAGCTGGAGAACCGGTACGAGGCCCGCCTGTGGAACGACATCTTCGTCCTCGCGCAGGAGCTGCTGGGCATCCCGCGCGGCACCGTCCGCGCCACCGTCCTCATCGAGACCATCACCGCCGCGTTCGAGATGGAGGAGATCCTCTACGAGCTGCGCGAGCACAGCGCCGGGCTGAACGCGGGCCGCTGGGACTACCTGTTCAGCCTGATCAAGACCTTCGGGCACCGCACCGACTTCCAGCTCCCGGACCGCGCCGCCGTCACCATGACCGCCCCGTTCATGCGCGCGTACACCGAACTGCTCGTACGGACCTGCCACCGGCGCGGCGCCCACGCCATCGGCGGCATGGCCGCCCATGTCCCGAGCCGGGACGCGGAGGCCAACACCGCGGCGCTCGCCAAGGTGCGGCTGGACAAGGAGCGCGAGGCCGAGGACGGCTTCGACGGCTCCTGGGTGGCCCACCCCGGGCTCGTCCCCGTCTGCCGCGAGGTCTTCGACGCGGTGCTCGGCACGCGGCCCCACCAGCTGGAGCGGACCCGCCCGGACGTCGAGGTCACGGCCGCCGACCTGCTCTCCGTACGCCGTATCGCCGCGCCGCCCACCCGGGAGGGCGTGCGCTCCAACGTGGCCGTGGCCCTGCGGTACTTCGACGCCTGGCTGCGCGGCAGCGGCGCCGTCGCCCTGTACGGGCTGATGGAGGACGCGGCCACCGCCGAGATCGCCCGCGTCCAGATCTGGCAGTGGCTGCGCCACGACCGGGTGGACCGCGGCACCGTCCTGGACCTGCTGGACGCCGAGTGCGCCGCGCTGGAGGCCGAGGACCCGCGGGCCCGGGTCCTGGAGGCGCGCGAGGTGTTCGTGGACACGGCCCTGTCGGTGCGGCTCCCGGCGTTCTTCACCCCGGAGACCTACTCCCGCCACCTGGTCCGCCGCGCCCCCGGGGCGGTGACGGCGTGAGCGCCCCGGCGTACCCGGCCGTACCCGGCGCCACGCGGCGCGTGGGCATCGTAGGCGGCGGGCAGATGGGCGCCGGCATCGCCGAGGTCTGCGCCCGCGCCGGGCTCGACACGGTCGTGGCCGAGGCCGACGCCACGGCCGCCCGCGCGGCGCGGGAACGGGTGGCGGTCTCCCTGGAACGGGCCGTGCAGCGCGGCAAACTGGACCGGCTGTCCGCCGAGGACGCCCTGGCCCGGCTGCTGTTCACCGGCGATCTCGACGACCTCGCCGACCGGCAGCTCGTCATCGAGGCGGTGACCGAGAACGCCGCCGCCAAGACGGAGATCTTCGCGGCGCTCGACAAGATCGTGGAGGACCCGGGGGCGATCCTCGCCACCAACACCTCCGCCATCCCCGTCATGCGGCTCGGCATGGCCACCCGCCGCGCCGACCACGTCCTGGGCCTGCACTTCTTCAACCCCGTGCCCGTGCTGCCGCTGGTGGAGATCGTCACGTCCCTGCACACCGCCCCGGCGGTCACGGCCACCGCCGAGGCGTTCGTCCGCGACACCCTCGGCAAGACCCCGATCCGCTCCCAGGACCGGGCGGGCTTCGTCGTCAACGCCCTGCTGATCCCCTACCTCCTCGCCGCCGTCCGCATGGCGGAGTCCGGGTACGCCGACGCCGCCGACATCGACCGGGGCATGGTCCTGGGCTGCGCGCACCCGATGGGCCCGCTGGAACTGGCCGACCTGATCGGCCTGGACACGGTCGCGGCGATCGCGGACTCGCTCTACGAGGAGTTCAAGGAACCCCTGTACGCCCCGCCCCCGCTGCTCCAGCGGATGGTGCAGGCGGGCCTGCTCGGCCGCAAGACCGGCCGCGGGTTCCACCAGTACGGCCGGCCCTGACGGCCCGGCCCGCCGCCCGGGCTCTGAGGGTGCCCGGCAGCTGAGGAAGAGGAGGGGCGCGACGAGTGGTGTCGTCCGCCCCTCCTCGCGGTGTCCGGGTTTCCGGTCAGGTCGCGGTGAGGGTCTTCAGGGCGAGTTCGCGCAGGGGTGCGATCCGGGTTCGGGCGGGGCCGTTGTAGATCGCGTTCGTGGCGATCACCAGGTAGCGGCCGGTCGCCGGGGCGAGGTAGAGGCTCGTGCCGGTGAAGCCGTGGTGGTAGGCCACCGTGCCGCCTGCGGCCAGGATCCAGCCAAGGCCCCGGGCGAGTCCCGGCTCGATCTCCGCCTGCGGAGTGAGGCTGTCCCGCCACCAGCGGCCGGACGGGGTGTCCGGACCGGCGTCGAGGAGGGCCTCGGCATAGGCCGCGAGGTCGGAGGCGGGTGCGAACACCCCGGCGTGACCGGCGACGCCGCCCAGGGTGACGGCGTTGTCGTCGTGCGCGGATCCCCAGATCCGGGGGCCGCCGGGGATCAGTGCCTCCGTCGGGGCCACACGGCGCGAACGGCCCACCGGACCGTAGGCGATGTCCTCCATGCCCAGATCGGACCACAAGCCCCGGGCAAGAGTGTCGAGGGGGCGCTGATGGATGTGGGCGAGCGCGAGCCCGAGCAGGATGTACCCCCGGTTGATGTACCGGTGGACGCCGGCGACCCCCTCCAAGGGTTCGCGGCACAGCAGTTCGTGCAGGGGCAGGCCGGCACCCCGGTACTGGTCGAGACGGGTGGATGCCCGCAGGCCGGAGGTGTGGGTCAGCAGCTGCCGCACCGTGGCCGCCCCGCTGGGGCTCTGGCCGGTCAGCGGGGGCAGGTAGTCGCGGATGGGGGCTTCGGGATCCAGCAGTCCCGCGTCCCGGGCCCGGCCGACCAGCGGCCAGACGGCGACGACCTTCGTCAGCGAGGCGATGTCGTACACCGTTCTCTCGTCGGGGACCTCGTCGCCGATCTCGCGGGCGATCACACCGGCGGAAAGGACGGAGCGCTCGCCACCGGCCGTACCGCACACCAGGACCCCGCCGGGACTGGCGCCGTCGGTGACGACCTGCCGGAGGCCGTCGTGCAGGATTGCGGTGTCGGTGCTGGTGAACGGTACAGCCTGGCTCATCTAGTCCTCCGGTTCCGTGGTGATGTCCGCACCCAGCCTGGCGAGGCCGTCGAGCAAGTGCCCGTAGCCGCGCCGGAGATGGTGCAGGCCCCGGATGGCAGAGGTGCCGTCCGCGGTCAGGGCGGCGATCAGCAGGGCGGTGACACCCCGGATGTCGGCGGCCTCCACGTCGGCGGCCCGCAGTCGCTTGCCGCCTTGTACCCGGATCAGGTTGCCGGTGGAGCGGATGTTCGCACCGAACTCCCGCAGCGGGGCCACGTGGGTGTCACGCCGGGGATAGACCCGCTCGCGGATCAGGGAAGTGCCCCGGGCCCGGGTGAGCATCGCGGCCAGCTGGGGGGCGGTGTCGGTGGGCAGACCCGGGTGCGGTCCGGTACGGGTTTCGATCGCGGTCAGCGGCCCGGCGGCGGCGGTGACGGCCGGAAGGTGCGCGCCGAGACCTTCCCCGGACACCTGAATGAGGGTGAGGCCGGCCGCCGCGAGCGGACCGGCGAGTCCTTCGGGGAATGCGTCCCGGCCGATGCCGTCCAAAGTGACGGCTCCGCCGGTCGCGGCGGCGGCCATGGCGATGGTGGCGGCCTCGATCCGGTCTCCGGCAACGGTGAACGCACCGCCGGGGAGGTAGTCGGTCCCGGTGATCATGAGGCTGCCGCCGTCTAAGGCGACTCCGACGCCGCGCTCGGACAGGAAGCGCGCGGTTTCGGTGACCTCCGGCTCGATGCTGGGGCTGGTGATGAGGGAAGTGCCGTCGGCCCGGGCGGCCAGGAGCATGGCGGTGACGGTCGCTCCCAGCGACGGCCCGTAGGGGGTGTTCACGTCCACGGTGAAGGGGCGGACGCCGTGGGTGCCGGTGAACGCCCGGACGCCGCTGTCGGAGGTGATGATGTCGGCTCCGGCTGCCTGCATCGCGGCCAGGTGCCGGTCGATCAGGCGCGGACAGAAGGCGTCACCGCCCGGGTAGGGGAAGGAGACCATCCCGGTACGGGCGAGGACAGCGGCGGCCAGAACGGCGGTGGTGCGGACGAGGTGGCCGATCGCGGGGTGGATGACAGGGCAGAGGGCGGGCGCCGGGCCGGTGGTGAAGGTGGTGCCGTCGAAATCGGCTCCCATCCCCGTGTGCTGGAGAATCCGGGCGCATACGCCGCTGTCCACGATGTCGGGTGCGTTGTGGAGAGTCACCGGCCCGTCCGCGAGGATCACCGCCGCGTACAGGTGCAGTGCGATGTTCTTGCTGCCCTGGATGCGGTAGCGGCCCGCCAGCGGGGTGCCGCCGGTCACTTTCACCAGTGGTTTTGAAGAGGTCACGGGAGTCACCGGGGCCGGGAACCGGCGGGCAGGAAGCCGCCGATCTGGTTGCGGGGGTAGAGGGTGGTGCCGGGGCCGATCAGGGTTCCCGGGGAGAGCGTGGTTCCGGCGGGAACGGCGACCTCGTCACCGATGACAGCCCCGAACTTCGTCTGTCCGGTGCCGATCCGCCGGCCTCCCAGGGTGACGGTGATCTCCTCCGTGGCCGGCTCCGCGACCGGCCCACCGTCACAGCGCAGGCCGGTGGTGGAGCAGAACGCGCCGAGGTTGACGCGGCGGCCGACCACGGAGTCCCCGATGAAGCAGGCGTGCTTGGCGAAGATGTGCCCGGCCAGCAGGCTGCGGGTGATCTCGGCGTTGAAGCCGATCCGGCAGCCGGGCCCGATCACCGTGTACTCACGGATCAGGGCCCCGGCGCTGATCACCGTACCGGTGCAGATGAGAGCGGGGCCGGTGACCATGGCGCCCCTCTCGACGCGGGCGCCGCACTGCACGATCACCTCCCCCTCGATGAGGGCCCCGGCGGCGATGCAGCCTCCCCGATCGGCGTCCAGACCGCTGGCTACGGGGTCGTCCAGGTCGGCCGTCATCAGCGGCTTGACGTCGAAGACGGTCGTACAGCGGGCCAGCAGAGCGGTGACGTAGTCGCCCAGGCCGTTGGGGTCGAGGTAGTAACCCGTGGTGAGTCGGACATCCGTCGCCGGAGCGGACGCGGTAGGGGGTCGCACGGAACCTCCCGGGTGAGAGTGGCAGGTGAGGGGAGGGCCCTTCTGAGCCAATCCCCTCGGAGGCGGGTGATGTCCAGTCAACGGCGCTCCCCGGTCCTGGGACAGGGCCCACGATGTAGTCCTGCGTAATCCCGCGTAATCCAGGTGGGGAGGATGACGGGGTGCCGAAAAGGCCGGTCATCGCGGAATTGATCAGCCGGGCATGTGAGGCCAAGGGCTGGGGCCCTACCGAGCTGGCCCGGGCTTGCGGCGTGGCCGAGAGCGGCGATCCCCGCCGCTTACAACGCCAGCACGCGTACCGCTGGATGACCGGTGACCGGACTCCGGGTCACTGGTGGCCGTACATCGCCCAGGTCCTCGACCTGGACCCGGAATCGATCAACCTTCCGGAGACCGGGCCGGGTGAACTCCTCACGGATACCGTGGCATCAGTCCTGTCCCTGGGAAGGAGCGATGTGGACCGCCGGAATTTCTTCACCGCGTCCAGCGGATACGCCTTGGCGGCCCTCGGCCTGCCCGATCCGGACAGCATCACGCGCCGGACCAAGGCCGCCCCGGGCGGCTCTGTCCACGTCGGCAAAGGCGAGGTCGCCGCCGTGAAGCAGATGGTCAAATCCCTGGGCGATTCCGCGTCCGAGCTGGGCGGCGGTCACGCCCGGCACCTCGCCGTGCGCTACCTCACCGAGGACGTCGCCCGCTGGCTGGAGGGCAGGTTCACCGAGGACACCGGCCGCGAGTTGTACGCGGCCACGTCCCAGCTCGTCCACCTCGCCGGCTGGATGGCTCAGGACGAGGGCGACACGCCCACACTGCGCGGCCTCGCGCAGGGCTACTACGCCCACGCCTTTCGTCTCGCCGCCGAGGCCGGAGACCCCGAACTGTCCGCGACCGCTCTGAGAGGACTCGCCGTCCAGTGTGTCGAGCTCGGATACCGCGCCGAAGCGGTCCAACTCGGTGAAGCCTGCGTGGAGTACGGCCGTCACCTCGACAACGGCCGGGCCGTCGCCTACTACGAGGCGACCCTCGCCAACGCCGCCGCCCAGGACGACGACCGGCGCACCGCCACACGCCACCTCGGGCTCTCCGAGTCCGCCATCGGCAAGCCGTCCGCGACCGGCGGCGAGTCCTGGGCCGCCCACTACTCGCCGGGCCGATGGGCCCACGAATCGGGCATGATCCTTTCCCGGCTCGGTGACCTCGACGCCGCCGAGGACCACCTCCATCTCGCCCTCGACATCCACGGCGTGGACCGACGCCGGACCCGCGCCATCGTCCTTGCCGACCTGGGCGGTGTCCGTCTCCGCCAAGGCGATGTGGACGGCGCGCTGGTCACCTGGGGCGACTTCCTCGACTGCGCCGACGGCCTCCACTCCGTGAAGGTCCAGGCGGCCCTTCGCGATATGCGCGTCCGCCTGCGGCGATTCCAGGGCCTCGGCGCGGCCGAAGAACTCCGCGAGCGGGCAGCCCGTATCAGCGGCTGACCCGGCAGCCCTCGCGGTGTCCGGAAACGGAGTTGTGGGTTCGGGGGATCTGGTGCGTGGAGGTGCTTCCGGTGGCTGCCCGGAGGGTCGTACGATGCGTTCGGCTCCGGCCCGGGTGGCGGGGGCTCATAACCGAATGCGTGCACAGCTGGGGGAAGCCGGTGGGAATCCGGCGCTGACCTGCAACCGTGAACGGGGCCTGGGGCGCCGTGAGTCGGAGTACCCGGGGTGCGATGCGTACCGCTTCTCACTGTCATGGTCTGCAGCGCGAAGCCCCCTCCCGGGTAGCCGTCCCCTGCCCGTTTCCCCTGGGAAACGTGCGGTGGGAGGGGCGCGCGGGGCGGAGGGACCGTGGGTGCAGGCCCGTCGTCCCTCTCAGGAAGAAGGCACACCATGCGCCGGACACCCGCCCACCGCTCCCGCTCCGTGATCACCTCGGTCGTCCTCGGTCTGGCACTCGCCGGTGCTCCCGCCGTCGCGGAGGCGGCCGCCAAGCCGGACACGAACAAGGCCGTCAAGGTCGGCGTCACCGTCCAGGGCCCCAGCGGGCTGCTGTTCAAGGGCAAGGTCAAGACCAAGGGCCACGACGTCACCACCGCCACCGGCGGCACCCACAAGTGCGACGGCACCAACGGCGGAGCCAACCCGTCCAAGGTCCCCACCCCGACGGCCGCCCTCGACGACGCCGCCCACAAGAAGGGCTTCACCTGGGACGGCGCCTGGTACTCCTCCTTCGAGGACTTCTCCGTCGACACCATCAAGAACGTGAGCGGCGGCGGCTCCGCCTACTGGAGCATCTCCGTCAACGGCACCCCGACCCCCGTCGGCGGCTGCCAGTTCAAGATCAAGGCGGGCGACGAGGTCGCCTTCACCTGGACCTCCTTCTAGCCGCGCGGGGTGCGGGCCGCCGGGCCCGCACCCCTGGCCGGTGGCGGCGGAGGGTCAGACTCCCCAGCGCAGGGCGATGGTGTCGCCCACGTTGATCACCTTGTTGCGAGCGGCCCCGGCGAAGGCGGAGCCGTCGACGCTGACCTTCCAGGTGCTGGAGCCGCTGTTGGCCTTGCCGTTGACCGCCGTGATCGTCCCGGTGCCGGAGGAAGGGGTCACGCTGGTGACGCACCCGGACGGGGCGGCCGAGCCGATCGCGGCGTTCAGGACGTCGCCGAGGGTGGTGGTCGTACCGGTCGGGGTGAAGGAAACCGAGCAGACCTTGAGGCCGCCCGCGCCGTCGTCCACGGTCAGCGCCACCTTGGTGGCCGTACCCGCCGTGAAGGTGGACTGCGCGACCCACTGCGGGGCGCCGGCGGTGACCGGGACGGGCGGGGCGCTGGTGAAGCCGCCGCCCGCGACGGCGCGCAGCGCGTCGATGGAGGCGTAGGCGGTCGGCGTGGTGTCGGCCGGCTTGTACTTGAAGCCGCCCGCCGGGTTGTACTGGTTGGTGATCAGGAAATCGATCGGGGTCTTGCCGCTGCCGGTGAGGAAGTCGCCGGTCTGCGGGTTGAAGCCGCAGGCGTTGAGCCCGGCCACGCCCCAGCCGTTGGAGCTGGTGTTGACCCCGTAGAGGGAGTTGAAGGCGCCGCTGCCCGAGACGAGCGTGCTCTTGAGGAAGTTCTTCGCCTGCACCACGTCGGTGTCGGTGTTCGGGACGCCGGACGCGCACAGGGCGGCCATCGCGGCACCCGTCATGTCGACGTCGCTCGCGGAGTTCAGGACGGTGGGGTTGCCCTCGCCCTTCTGGTAGGTCCAGCCGCCGTCCACGTGCTGGTTGGCGCGGATCCGGGTGACCATCGTGTCGGTCAGCGCCTGCGGGACGCGGTTCGCACCGCCCTGGGTCTTGGCGCCGCCCAGCGAAAGGGCCGCGAAGACCGTGCCGTTGAAGTTCCCGGACGGCCCGAAGTAGCCCGCCTCGGCCGTCTGCCAGTATGAGTAGATGTGCGCGATGAGGTTGCGGGAGGCCGAGACCCGGGCCGGGTCGATACCGGCGGCGTACGCGTTGAGGGCGCCGCGCTCGTAGTCCGTGACCACCGGGGACGCCTGCGGCCAGCCCGCCGTCGACAGCAGGTTGCGGTAGACGGTGCGCGCGTTCTTCGTGGTGTCACCGCCGGGGTAGACGTCGACGACGGCCGTACCGGTGGCCGCGAAGGCGGTGAACGCCCACTCGTTGGACAGTCCGCTGCCCGCGTAGGAACCGTCGGCGGCCTGGAGGGACTTGAGATACGTCACACCGTTCGTCTTGGATGTGGCGATCTGCGCCGGCGAGGAGGTCGCGACGGCGGGCAGCGCGGTGAGCACGAGGGCGCCGAACGCGGCGGGCACCGCGAGCGCGAGGCGGCGGGAGGTACGGGGACGGGACATGGCCTGCTCCTGGAATGAGGGACGCCGGCCTGCCCGCGGCTCGTGCGGGCGGTCGGCCCGGAGCGCGGTGGCGGCCGTCCGAACGCGTGGTACGGCTGAAAATGTGCCTCGCCGCATGGGCATTCGGGCTCGGTGACGGCCCCCTGCCGTCCCACACCGCTGCGCGTCAGCCCCGGATTCGCACCAGGTTCCCCCATGTGGCAGCCCAGGACGCTACCTCAGCGATCAGGGGTCCGCCAGCCACCCCGGGTGCTCCCGCCGGAGCGGCGGCGGAGCCGGTCATCCTGAGACGCAGACCACCTTGACGCTGTCTTTATCCGCGTGGTCCACTCCGACTGATAAGCACTCAGCTCCAGGGGAAGCCGGTCTGAATCCGGCGCTGACCCGCAACCGTAGGCCCGGCACCGTCCGGGCGAGCCGGAATGCCTGGAGCCTGGTTTTTCGCAGCGAGAAACGCCGTCGCGGACTACGGCGTGGTTCGAACGGCTTCCCCCGTGGGCTCCACGGGCTGTGGAAGCCCTTTTGCCACGCACTGGTCCGCCCGGCCGAATTGAGGGGCCGTGGTGGGGACCGCAGAGCAATCACAGCAACGCAGCGGCGGCAGAGGGATGTTGTCGCTCGTCTCGGCGGCACTGCTGACCTTCGCCGCGGGCACGGCCTTCGCCGGCGGGGCGGCCCCCGCCGCGGCCGATCCGGTCGAGCGGTGCAACGCCACCACGGGCGCCCTCGTCGCCGTCGACTTCGGCCCCTTCGGCGGCAAGCTGGAGAAGGGCTGCGACACCACGCCCACCACCGGCTACGAGCTGCTGCAGACGGCCGGATTCACCATGGAGGGCACCGTCCACGACGGCCCCGCCTTCATCTGCCGCATCGGCAAGGGCACCGGTACGCGCTACCCCACGCCGGACAGGGAGGACTGCGTCCTCACCCCGCAGGCCACCGCCTACTGGTCGTACTGGACGGCCTCCCCCGGGCAGCGGAAGTGGTCCTACAGCCAGCAGGGGGCCATGACCCGCACGCCGCGGCCGGGCGATGTCGAAGCCTGGGTCTACGGCGGCACCGACATCGCGGGCACCAAGGGCAAGCCGTCCTTCTCCCCCGACGACATCCGCGGCTTCACCACGCCCGACCCGACCGTCCCGACGGCCCCGCCCAAGGTGCCCGCCGGCCGGGTGGACGTGGCCGCGGCCACCCGCTGGGTCACCGGGGCGCTGACGGACGGGGAGCGCGTCGTCGACGAGGGCTCCACCACCCCCAACCACCTGCTCAGCACCGAGGCCGTGTTCGCCCTCACGGCGGCCGACCGCAAGAGCCCGGTGGCGCGGAAGATCGCGGACTTCCTGGCCACGCCCGCGCAGACCGACGCGTACGCCTACCCGGCCGGGAAGGACGGCATCCCGGACGCCACCGCCGCCTCCCGCCTCGCGCTGGTCGCCGAGGCCACCGGCAAGGACCCCCGCGCGTTCGGCGGGCACGATCTGCTGGGCGACCTCGTGAAGTACGCCTGCCCCCGCGACATCGGGGACGGCGAGACCGTCGAAGGCTGCTACACCAAGGGCGACTTCCGCACCGCCGGGCAGGCCGACGCCCAGGCCATGGCCGTCATCGCCCTGGTCAACGCCGGTATGACACCCCCGCCCCACTCCGTGTCCCGGCTCACGCACCTCCAGTGCGAGGACGGCGGATTCACCAGCATCCTCATCCGGCCCGGCGCCCCGAACTGCGAGAGCGAGGCCGGCGCCACCGGCCTGATCGCCCTGGCCCTGGAACGGGCCGGCGGCCACGAGCAGGTGCTCCAGAAGGCCCGCAACCACCTCAAGCGCGCCCAGCTGCCCACCGGAGCCTGGCCCGGAGTCTTCTACGAGACCACCGGCAGCCCGTTCGCCACCGCCTGGGCCGCGCAGGCCCTGCGCGCCCTCGGTGACGAGACGTTCGCGGACGCCGGCGTCTCCTGGCTCGCCCGGCGCCAGCTCCCGCCGGGCGGCTTCGGCTTCGGCGAGGAGGACACCGAGCCGAGGCTGTACCCGACCGCCACGGCCACCCTCGCGGGCGCCGGCAGCGATCTCGCCGCCGTGACCGCCAAGCCCGCCGCACCGCCCACCACGCCCCCGGCGGGCGAGGGGCCGGACGTGAAGAAGGGCGTCGCCTACCTGACCGCGCCGTCCCGGCTGATCCAGGGCCGGTTCTACGACAGCGGCAAGGGCTTCGCCGACTACGGCATGACCATCGACGGCGCCTACTCCCTCGCCGCCACCGGCGGGGACAACGCCGCCCTGCGCCGCATCGTCGACTTCATGGACAAGGGCGGCAAGGACGGCCAGAACCGCGGCATCCACGACTGGACCCTGATCGGCACCAAGTACGCCAACGGCGGCTCCCTCGGCAAGACCGCCGTACTCGCCGAAGCGGTGGGCCGGGACCCCCGCGACTTCGGCGGCAAGGACCTGATCGCCGCCCTCGCGAAGATCACCTGCCAGGCGAAGACCGCCGCTCCCCAGGAATGCGCGGCCAAGGGCAACTACGCCTACGCCACCTCCGTCTTCAAGCAGTCCCTCGGCGTCATGGCCCAGCTGCGCGCCGGGGAGAAGGCCGCCGCGGCCGAACCGGTCGCCTACCTCAAGAGCCTCCAGACCCCCTCCGGCGCCTGGGTCAGCCTGATCGGTGAGCCCAGCGGCCCCGAGGTGGACTCCACCGCCATGGCCGCCATGACCGTGGACCTCCTCCCCGACGCCGGCTCCCAGGCGGCCGTGGACAAGGCCCTCGCCTGGCTGGCCACCCAGCAGAAGGAGGACGGCGGCTTCCCCGGCGCCTCCGGCAACTCGGTGAACTCCGCCGCGCTCGCCGTCCAGGGGCTCTCCCTCGACGCGCCCAAGTACGCCGCCCAGATCGCCAGGGCCCGGAAGTTCCTGGCGAGCCAGCAGAACGCCGACGGCGGGTTCAACGTCGCCGAGGACGGCCAGGCCGGCTCCGACCTGCGCGCCTCCGCCCAGGCCGTCGGCGGCGCCACCGGCATCTCCTTCGGCACCCTGGCCCGCGACCTGACCGGCACCACCCCCGAGCCGATCCCCGGCACCAGCGGAGGCGGCAACGGGGGCAACGGCGGGACCACCGGCGGCAACGGCTCGCCCGTCATCGTGACCCCGGGCGAAACCGGCGGCGGCTCGGGCTCCGGATCCGGCTCCGGATCGGGCTCGGCAGGCGGCTCCGCCTCGGGTTCGGGCTCCCCCTCCGCCTCCGGCGGCGGCCCCCTCGCCTCCACCGGGGCCCAGGCCGGCGCCCTCGCGGCCGCCGCCCTGGCCCTGACCCTCGGCGGCTGGGGCCTCACCCGCGCCGCCAGGCGCCGCCGCACGGCCCCGGGGAGCGAGGCATGAGCCGCCACCGCGTCCTGCGGGCCCTGGCCCGCACGGCCGCCGCGCTGGGGCTGACGCTGGCGGCGACCGCCGCCACCGCGGCCCCCGCCGGGGCCGCCCCGCAGCCCATGGGCCAGTGCACCACCTCCTCGGGCGTGGTCCTCGCGGTCGATTTCAGCCGCTGGGGCGGCCCGGTCTACCGCTCCTGCGGTACGACGCCCACCACCGGCTACGAACTCCTCAACCAGGGCGGCTGGGCCACCACCGGCACCGGCCACGACGGCCCCGCCTTCATCTGCCGCATCGGCTACAGCGGCCACCAGGGCGGCAAGCAGTTCCCGACCCCGCAGCAGGACGACTGCGTCCTGACCCCGCCCGCCTCCGCCTACTGGTCCTACTGGCACGCCGACCCCGGCCAGAACACCTGGCAGTACAGCCAGCTCGGCGCCATGCTCTACAAGCCGAAGCCCGGCAGCGTCGACCTGTGGATCTTCGGCGGCACGAACATCGAGGGCACCGAGGGCAAGCCCACCGTCACGCCCGACCAGCTGCGCGCCCACAACACCCGGCCCACCGGCGGCCCGGCGCCGCAGGACACCCGCACCGCCAAGCCGCTCCCGCCGAGCGTCAACACGGGGCCGAGGCCCGAGAACCCGCCGCCGGCCGCCGCCCCGGCGACCACACCGGCGGCGGCGCAACCCAGCCCGGGCCCCACCGCCCCGGAGAGCCCGTCCCCCTCGGCTTCCGCCAGTCCCACGGAGAGCGCCCCGCCGTCCCCGTCGCCCAGCGCCCCCGCGGCCGCGGCTCCCGCCCCCGGGCCCCAGGTCGTGGAGGCGGCCCCCGCCGCGGACGCCGAGCACGACGCGGGCTCGTACCTGCCCGCCGCCGCCACCGGGGCGCTCGTCCTGCTGATCGGGGCCGCCGCCGTGTACGCGGCCAGGCGCCGCCGCCGTACGGAGTAGCCGCGTGCCGCGCACCACCACCACGGCCCCGGCGAAGCCTCCCGTGTCCGGCCCCGCGCCGGACACGGGAGGCCGCCGGCTGCCCCGTACTCTGCATCCCGTCGCCTGGTGGATCTGGGCCCTGGCCCTCGCCACCGCCGTCAGCCGCACCAACAACCCGCTGCTGCTGTTCCTCGTCCTCGCGGTCCTGGGCTACGTCATCACCATGCGCCGCACCGAGGCCCCCTGGGCGCGCGGGTTCAAGTACTACCTGTATCTGGCCCTCACCGTGGTCGCCCTGCGGGTGCTGTTCCGGGCGGTCTTCGCCACCGGCATCACCCCCCGCGACCACTTCCTCTTCTCCCTGCCGCACATCCCCACCCCCGACTGGTACGCGGGCATCCAGCTCGGCGGACCCGTCTCGCTGGAGGCGCTGCTCTCCGCCGCGACGGACGGGCTGCGGCTGGCCTGCATGCTCTGCTGCATCGGCGCCGCCAACACCCTCGCCAACCCCAAGCGCGCCCTGCGCGTCCTGCCCGGGGCCCTCTACGAGCTGGGCGTGGCGGTGACCGTCTCCCTCAGCGTCGCCCCGCAGCTGGTGCAGAGCGTGCAGCGCGTGCACCGCGCCAAGCGGCTGCGGGCCGGGCGGTCCAAGGGGCTGCGCGCCCTGCGCGGCATCGTCGTGCCCGTCCTCGAAGACGCCCTGGAGCGCTCCCTGCGGCTGGCCGCCGCCATGGACTCGCGCGGCTACGGCCGGGCCGGCACCGCCACGCGCGCATCCCGCCGGGCCACGGGTGCCCTGATGCTGCTCGGGATGTGCGGGCTGTGCGCCGGGGCGTACGGGCTGCTCGACGCGACCGCCCCGAAGCTGCTGGGCCTGCCCGCCCTGGGCGTCGGCGCGCTGCTGTGCTTCGCGGGGCTGCGGCTCGGTGGCCGCCGGGTCACCCGGACCACCTACCGGCCCGACCCCTGGCGGTTCGCCGAATGGGCCGTCGCGGGCTGCGGGGTCCTCTCGGCCGTACTGCTCTTCGCCAATGTCGGTTTCAACGCCGCCGAGCTGAACCCCTCCATCTATCCGCTCAGCTGGCCGACGCTGCCGCCGGTACCCGCCGCGGCCGTCCTGCTGGCGGGGGCCGCGGGCTTCCTGGCGCCGCCGCCCGCGCCGCCCGCCCGGCCGGCCGTCCCCGCCCCGCGCACCGAGGAAGCCAAGTGATCACCTTCGACCAGGTCACCGTCCAGTACGAGGACACGGCCGAACCGGTCCTGCGGGACGTGGACCTCACCGTCGAGGAGGGCGAGCTCTGCCTCGTCGTCGGCCACACCGGCGTCGGCAAGTCCACCCTCCTCGGCGCCGTGAACGGCCTCGTCCCGCATTTCACCGGCGGCACCCTGTACGGCAGGGTCACCGTCGACGGCCGCGACACCGCCGAGCACCCGCCCCGCGAACTCGCCGATGTGGTGGGCGTGGTGGGGCAGGACCCCCTCGACGGCTTCGTCACCGACACCGTCGAGGAGGAACTGGCCTACGCCATGGAGCAGTTGGCCGTCCCGCCCGCCACCATGCGCAAGCGCGTGGAGGAGACCCTCGACCTCCTCGGCCTCGCCGATCTGCGCCACCGCGCCCTGCACGAGCTGTCCGGCGGCCAGCAGCAGCGCGTGGCCATCGGTTCCGTCCTGACCGCCCACCCGCGCGTCCTGGTCCTGGACGAGCCCACCTCGGCGCTCGACCCGACCGCCGCCGAGGAGGTGCTGGCCGCGGTCACCCGCCTCGTCCACGACCTCGGCGTGACCGTGCTGCTCGCGGAACACCGCCTGGAGCGCGTGGTCCAGTACGCCGACCGCGTCATCCACCTCCCGGGCGACGGCCGCGTGGTCTCCGGCGCGCCCGCGGAGATCTTCCGTACGTCGGCCATCGCGCCGCCCGTCGTGGAGCTGGGCCGCGCCGCCGGCTGGGCTCCGCTCCCCCTCTCCATCCGGGACGCCCGCCGCACGGCCGCACCCCTGCGGGCCCGGCTGGCCGACCGCACTCCCCCGCCGGTCCGGCCCGCCCCGGCGGGCGAGCGGCCACGGCTGCTGACCGCCCGCGGGATCACCGTGACGTACCAGGGCGTGCCGGCCGTACGGGAGGTCGATCTCGGCCTGCACGGCGGGGAGATCACCGCGCTGATGGGCCGCAACGGCTCGGGCAAGTCCTCCCTGCTCTGGGCACTCCAGGGTTCCGGGCCGCGCAAGGCCGGCACGGTGGCGGTCGGCGGAGGCGGGGACGGGGACGGGAACACGACCTCGAAGAAGCCCGCGGATCCCGGGAAGCTGTCGGCCGCCGAGGCCCGGAGGCTGGTGGGCCTGGTCCCGCAGACCCCCACCGACCTCCTCTACCTCGAATCGGTCAAGCAGGAACTCGACCAGGCCGACACCGAGTCGGGGACCACCGGCGAGGGGGCGCGCGCCATCCTGGACCGGCTCGCCCCCGGCATTCCCGACACCACCCACCCCCGGGACCTGTCCGAGGGCCAGAAGCTGGCCCTGGTCCTGGCCATCCAGCTCGCGGCCGCCCCGCGTGTCCTGCTGCTGGACGAGCCCACGCGCGGCCTGGACTACCGGGCCAAGAGCGAGCTGGTCCGGATCGTCGACGGCCTGGCGGCGGAGGGCCGCGCGGTGGTGATCTCCACGCACGACGTGGAGTTCGTGGCGCGCGCCGCCGACCGGGTGGTGGTCATGGCCGAGGGGGACATCGTCGCCGACGGTCCGACGACGGAGGTCATCGTGGCCTCGCCCGTCTTCGCACCGCAGACCGCGAAGATCCTCGCCCCGCTCCCCTATCTGACGGTCGCCCAGGTGACCGGCGCCCTGTCCGCCGACGGGAGGGATCCCGCCGCATGAGCACCGTCGTCCGCGCCACCGCCATCCGGATCAACGCCCGCACCGGGATCGTCATCGCCATGGCGGGCTTCCTCGGGGTGGTCGCCTTCTTCTGGCCCTTCCTCGTCGCCCCGGGCAAGTTCGGGTCGAACTACGCGCCGCCGCTGATCTTCGGCGTCCTGCTGGTGATCGTCCTGTGCGTGGTGGTCTCCGAGATCGCCGAGGGCGGGATCAACTCCAAGGCGCTGGCCATGCTGGGGGTCCTGTCCGCCGTCAACGCCGCGATCCGGCCGCTCGGGGCGGGCACCGCCGGGATCGAGACGGTGTTCTTCATCCTCGTCCTGGCGGGCCGGGTCTACGGGCCGGGCTTCGGTTTCACCCTCGGCTGCACCTCCCTCTTCGCCTCCGCGCTCATCACGGGCGGGGTCGGGCCCTGGATGCCGTACCAGATGTTCGGCTGCGCCTTCGTGGGCATGCTGGCCGGCTTCCTGCCACGGGCCTCGGGGCGCCTGGAGGTGGGCCTCCTCGCCGTGTACGGCTCGCTCTCCGGCTACCTCTTCGGCTTCCTCCTCAACCTGTCCTTCTGGCCCTTCTCCCTGGACCCGAACAGCTCCATCGCCTACCTCCCCGGCCTGCCCTTCACCGAGCAGTTCCAGCGCTACCTGGCCTTCGACCTGGCCACCTCCCTCGGCTGGGACACCGGCCGCGCCGTCACCAACTTCCTCTGCGTCTGCCTGGCGGGGCCGGCCGTGCTCACGGTCTTCCGCCGGGCAGCGCGCAAGGCCCGCTTCCAGGCGCCCGTACGCTTCCCCGCCCGCGCGGCGGCGGAGGAGAAGGGGGCGGGGACGGGCACCGCGGCCGCCCGGAGCAGCTGAACGCGCCTGTCCGGACCACCCCGAGGCTCCCACCGAGCCCTCGCACGCCCTGCGCGCGACCCCGCGCGCCCCTACGAGCCCTCCCCCGCCCCGTCCCTCTAATTGCGAAGAAATGGCAATTGCCTCTACCTTGCAGCAGCGGTGCCGACACGGGGAGCGAACTGGCCGGATCCCACCGGTCCGGGCGGCAGCCCGAGCAGGACGAACAGCCCGAACCGCCCGAGCACGACCCAGTCCACCGACGAGGTGGCAGAACCAACCGATCCATCTGCGGTGAGAGGACCATCCATGCCCCGCAACCCCCTGAAATCCATGCTGTCCGCATGCGCCCTGGCCGTGCTGATATCCGGCTGCGGAGGCGGTAACACGCCCTCCGCCACCTCGTCGACGGGCGCCGCCGCCCCGGGCTTTCCGCTCACGGTCGAGAACTGCGGGGTGCGGACCACGTACCAGCGCCCGCCGCAGCGCGCCGTCTCGCTGAACCAGCACGCGACCGAGGCGCTGCTCTCGCTCGGCGTGGAGAAGTCGATGATCGGCACGGGCTACCTGGACGACAAGATCCTCCCCGAGTACCAGGCCGCCTACGACGGCGTGAAGGTCATCTCCAAGGAGTACCCCTCCTTCGAAACCCTCCTGGCGGCCGAGCCCGACTTCGTCTACGGCGGATGGACCTCCACCTTCGACGAGAAGGAGGGCCGCAGCCGGGCCGCCTTCACCAAGGCGGGCATCAACACCCACCTCAACACCGAGGAATGCCCCACCGGTCCGGTGACCGTCGCCGCCCTGGACGAGGAGATCCGTACGCTCGCCAAGATCTTCGGCGTGCCCGAGCGGGGCGAGGAGCGGCTGAAGACGCTGCACGCCACCCTCGACGCGGTGGAGGGCAAGCTGAACGGTGCCGCGCCGGTCAAGCTGTTCGTGTACGACAGCGGCGACAAGACGGCCTTCACGGCGGGCGGCAAGGGCATCGGCAACGAGATGATCCGGCGCGCGGGCGGGGTGAACCTCTTCGCCGACCTGGACAAGGCGTTCGGTGACGTGTCCTTCGAGCAGGTGGCGCAGCGGGCGCCCGAGGCGATCGTCATCTACGACTACGGCGACCAGTCCGTCGAGGACAAGAAGAAGTTCCTGCTGGCCCACCCGGCGCTCAAGGACGTGCCCGCGATCCGTGACCAGCGGTTCGCGGTCCTGCCGCTGTCCTCCACCGTGCTCGGTGTGCGGATGCCGGCGGCCGTGGAGTCGCTGGCGAAGCAGCTGCACCCGGACCGCGTCCGGTGACCGAGGTGCAGACCCGGGCCCCCGAGAAGGCGGGCCCCGGCCCTGCCCCGCGCTCGCGGCGGCCCGGGATCCCGTACGGCCTGGTGCTGGCCCTCCTCGCCGTCCTGGTGCTGGGCGCCACCACGGCCGGGATAGCGGTGGGCTCGATCAGCGTCCCGGCCGAGCAGGTGTGGAGCATCCTGCTGCACCGGGTGCACCCGGCCCTCGCTGAGCCGACGTGGACCCCGGTGCGCGAGACGATCGTCGTGGACGTGCGGCTGCCCCGCGTGCTGCTGGCCGGGGTGGTCGGGGCGGGCCTGTCGGTGGCGGGCATGGCCCTCCAGGCCCTGGTCCGCAATCCGCTCGCGGACCCGATGCTGCTGGGGGTGTCCTCGGGCGCCTCGGTCGGGGCGGTGCTGGTCCTGGTGCTGAACCTGACGGTGTTCGGCCTGTTCACCCTGCCGGTGGCGGCGTTCTGCGGGGCGCTGGCGGCACTGGTCGCGGTGTACTTCCTGGCGCGCTCCGGCGGGCGGATGACGACGGTACGGCTGGTCCTGGCCGGTGTGGCGATGGCCGAGGTGCTGTCGGCGCTGTCCAGCTTCCTGATCGTCACCTCCAACGACCCGCACAAGACGCAGTCCGCCCTGCGCTGGATGCTGGGCGGTCTGGCCGGCACCACCTGGACCACGGTGTGGGTCCCGGTGGGCGCGGTGCTGATCGGCACGGCCGTGCTGCTCGGGGTGTGCCGTGCCCTGAACCTGCTGCTGGCCGGGGAGGAGGCCGCGGCGGCGCTCGGGCTGGACGTGCACCGGTTCCGCGGGGCGCTGTTCACGCTGGTGGCCCTGATGATCGGCACCATCGTCGCCGTCAGCGGGCAGATCGGCTTCGTGGGGCTGATCATGCCGCATGTGGTGCGCCTGCTCGTCGGCGCCGACCACCGCCGGGCCCTGCCGGCGGCCGCGCTGCTCGGCGCGGCCTTCCTGATCGCCGCCGACCTGGCGGCCCGTACCCTCATGAGCCCGGAGGAGATTCCCGTCGGCATCCTCACCGCCCTGGTCGGCGGCCCGTTCTTCCTGTGGCTGATGCGACGGAAGGCGGCGCGATGACCTCCGATGCGGTACGCGACGCACCCGGGACGCTCGACGTCGAGGGCGTGGGCGTCGTGGTGAACGGCAGGGCGCTGGTCGACGGGGTGTCGCTGCGTGTGGCACCCGGCGAGGTGCTGGGGCTGGTCGGGCCCAACGGGGCGGGCAAGTCCACCCTGTTGCGGACCTTCTACCGGGCGCTGCGGCCCACCTCCGGCCGGGTGCTGCTCGACGGCGAGGACGTGTGGGGGATGCCGGGGAAGCGGCTCGCCCGGCGCCTGGCCGCCGTACTCCAGGAGACCTCCGGGGACTTCGAACTGACCGTCTACGACGTGGTGGCGATGGGCCGCACCCCGCACAAGCGGGCCTTCGCCGGGGACGACGCCGACGACCGGGAGATCATCACGCGGTCCCTGGCCGAGCTGCATGTGGACGACCTCGCGCACGCCCCGTTCGACCGGCTGTCGGGCGGCGAGAAGCAGCGGGTGCTGATCGCCCGCGCGCTCGCGCAGCGCACGGGGACGATGGTGCTGGACGAGCCGACGAACCATCTCGACCTGCGGCATCAGCTCGACGCCCTGCGGCTCGTACGGCGCCTCGGCGTCACGGCGGTGGTCGCCCTGCACGACCTCAACCTGGCCGCGGCCTTCTGCGACCGGATCTGCGTCATGGCGGGCGGGCGCGTCGTCGCCACCGGGAAGCCCGAGGAGGTGCTGACGGCGCCACTGCTGTCCGACGTGTACGAGGTGGAGGCCGAGGTCATCGAGCATCCGCGGAGCGGAAGGCCGTTCATCAGCGTCGTACCCGGCCATGAGCGGCCCGCCCACGGGGCCCTGGAGGGGGGAGAACCAGCCGTTCACGCGGACTGAGGGGCGGGACGGCAGGGCCGGGGCCGCACGGTCGGCCGTCCGGCCGGCTCGTGCTGCGCGGAAATCCGGCGCCGTCCTCCCCTGCGTCCCGTCCGGCCCAGCGGTCACACGCGGCTGCCGGGCGGGGCCTGTCCGAAAGCAACGCCGCTGCGGTGGAGGGGTGTTGAGCGTTGCGCCGCCCGGCTCCTAGCCTTATTGCACGTCATCTGCACCTGCACTGCTCGTGCACAGGAAGCACGGGGAGTGCCGATTCCGAGGAGGACGCACATGGCTCACGCGGGTTGGGCGGAACCGGAAGAGCCCCAGCCGGGCTGCCTCAAGTCACACACCCCCGCCGTCGACGCGCCGTTCGAGTGGCGTGAGGACGGCGAGGACACGGACGAGTAGCGTCCGCCGGCGCGACCGTGCGGTGGGGACGACGCCTCGGCGCCGCCCCACCGCACACCGCGTCCGGGCAGGCCGTATCCGGAGACAGTGAGCGCAACGAGGAGCGTGGGGCCTTGGCGACAGCATCCGGCGACCGGACCGCACCGGCGGGACCGGCGGGACCGGCGGCCCCCGCGCAACCGGGCGACGGGCCTCCGCCGGACGCCGGCGCGCACCTGGTCCGCCAGGTGACCCTGGACCGCCCGCGCGTGCCGACCGTACCGAGCTGTGTCTCCTACACCGCCCGCCTCGCGGCCGATCCGGCGCGCGATCCGGCGGCCGTGGACACGGTCACCGGCGGCGCCGCGCTCGGCCACGACCACGAGCGGGCCCGGCGCGCGGCGACGGGCGAGGCGGTCGAGCGGTACTGCGCCAACCTGGTCCCCGACGGCCTGCCGATCGCCCCGTACGGCGGGCTGTCCGGCACGCACCGGGACGCCGTGGATCCGCGTACCTTCGCCCTCTACTCCCCCGGCCAGTACGCCCAGCGGGGCTTCCCGTTCGTGCCGATGACCCGTGAGCTGCCGATCGCCTGGACGGCCGGCCAGGACCTGGACAGCGGCCGCGAGACCTGGGTCCCCGCCTCCATCGCCTACGTCAACTACCACCGGGGCGCCCGCCGGACGCAGCCGCCCACGCACTACCCGCTGCTGGCCGGGACGGCCGCCGGGCCCAGCCCGGAGGAGGCCCGGCTCGCCGCGCTGCGCGAGGTGCTGGAGCGGGACGCGGTCACCCTGTGGTGGCTCGGCGGCGCGCCCGCCACCGCGCTGGAACCGCCGTACGGGGACCAGGTCGCGGCCGCGCTGGAGGAGGCGGCGGCCTCGGGGCTGCGGGTGACGCTGCTGCGGATCCCCTCCACGCTGGACGTGACCGTCGTCGGCGCCTTCATCGAGGACCGTGCGCGGCGGATCGTGGCCTTCGGCAGCGCCTGCCGCGAGACGGCCGGGGCCGCGGCGGCCAAGGCCCTGACCGAGGCCATCGGCACGCACGAGACCTCGCTCGAACTCCTCGACGCCGACAGCGGGTTCTGGCGCGCGGTCCGCCAGGGCCACGTCGACCGCCGCCCCTACCGGGCGCACCGGGCCGACCGCGCCTACCGGGCGGCCTTCCGGCGCGACTGGCACGACGTCAACGACGTACGCCTCCACCTCCAGGCGTACCTGGACCCGCGCATGCAGGACGACACCCGCCTGGACCGGCTCCGGAACCCCCGGCCGCCGCAGGACGGGCAGCCGCCGTGCGCGGCGGACGGGCCGGCTCCGGATCTCGCCGGGTACGTCCGGCTGCTGGCCGCGCAGGGGCTGCGGGCCGTCGCCGTGGACCTGGCGCCCGAGCCGGTGCGGGCGGCCGGGGTACATGTGGCGCGGGTGCTGGTGCCGGGGCTGTACTGCAACGCCCCGGCCGCCTTCCCCTTCCTCGGCGGGCGGCGGCTGTACCGCGGGCCGGCCCCGGTCGGCGGACCGGTCCTCGATCCGCTCCCCTTCTCCTGACCGCCCGCCCCCGTACTCACCGCAAGGAGTCGTCGCATGCGTCTCGGGCTCGCCCTGGGCTACGGCGGAGAACCCGTCGAAGAGCTCCTTCCCGTCGTCCGGCACGCCGACCGGATCGGCATCGACTCGGTGTGGAGCGTGGAGGAGTACGGGCCGGACGCCGTGAGCGTCCTCGGCTACCTCGCCGCGACCACCGCGCACGTGAAGCTCGGTACCGCGATCATGCAGATCCCCGCCCGGACCCCCGCCGCCACCGCGATGACCGCCATGACGCTCGACGTGCTCTCCGGCGGCCGCTTCCAGCTGGGCCTCGGCCTGTCCGTCCCGTGGATCACCGAGGGCTGGCACGGGCAGCCGTACTCCCGCCCGCTGCGGCGCACCCGCGAGTACGTCGCCGTCGTCCGCAAGGCCCTCGCCCACCGCGAACGCGTCGAGCACGACGGCGAGATCTACCCCCTGCCCTACCGGGGCCCCGGCTCCAGCGGCACCGCCCGCCCGGTCAAGTCCGACATGCGGCCGCTGCGCCCCGACCTGCCCCTCTACCTGGGGGCGATCGGGCCGCGCAACGTGGAGCTGACCGGCGAGATCGCCGACGGCTGGCTGGCCGGCCTGTACGCGCCCGAGCACGAGGCCGTCCTGACCCGCCCGCTGGACGAGGGCCTGCGCCGCTCCGGCCGCGGCCCCGGGGAGATGCGGATCAGCCCCATCGTCTACGTGGCCCGCGCCGACACCGTGCGCGAAGGCCGCGACAAGCTGCGCCCGCTGTACGCGCACCTGATCGGCGCGACGGGACCGGGCGGCCGGAACACCTACTTCGACGTGGCCTGCCAGATGGGGTACGAGGGCCCCGCGCACACCGTCCGCCGGCATCTGGCCGAGGGCCACCGCGCCGAGGCGTTCGCGGCCGTTCCCGACAGCCTGCTGGACGAGGTCGCGCTGCCGGGGCCGCTGCCGGCGATCGTCGACCGGATCCTGGCCTGGAAGGACTCCCGGGTGGACACCCTGATCCTCCTCGACCGCGACCCCGAGCTGCTGGAAGCCGCACAGGCGGCCCTGTGAGTGAGGCCGTTCGCCGTGTGCAGGAGCGGGAGCCGGTACGCCCCGGGCTGCGCGGGGCATGGGCGCTGACCGGGCCGCTGCTGGTGGCGGGCCTGACGCAGGTCGCCGTCAACACCGTGGACACGCTCATGCTGGCGCGCGTGTCCACGGACGCCCTCGGCGCGTTCGCGCTGGCCGCGCCGGTCTATCTGGTCGCGCTGATCGTCGTACGCGGCTGGGCGACGGCCGTGCAGGTGCGCGTGGCCCAGTGCCACGGCGCCGGACGCGGCGCCGACCTCGGCCGGGTGGTGCGCACCGGGCTGGCCACCTCCGTGGCCGCCGGGGCGGCCCTCGGCCTGCTGCTGTACGCCGTGGCGCCGCTCGCCCTGACGGCGCTGGGCGCGGCCGGGGACGTCCTCGGTCCGGGCACCACCTATCTGCGCGTGCTGGCCTTCGCCGTCCCGTGCGCCGCCGTCTCCTTCACCCTCCAGGGCGCCTGCGCGGGGATCGGGGCCACGCGGGCGGCCATGTACACGGCGCTGCTGGTCAACCTGGTCAACCTGCCGCTGGGCCTGCTGCTGATCTTCCGCGCCGGGCTGGGGGTGACCGGGGCCGCGCTGTCCACCCTGGCCGCGACGCTGGCCGGTACGGCCTTCCTGCTCGGGTACGCGCGCAGGCACCTGCCGGACTTCTCGCGGGGTGCGGGCTCCGGGCGGGCCGAGGGCGGCAGGCTGTGGCGGATCGGCTGGCCGGAGATGAGCACGCTGGGCATCGGATACGTCAACGAGGCGCTGATGGCCGGGTTCGCCGCCCGCGCCGGCGTCCACGACCTGGCCGCCTACCGGATCGTGGACAACCTGACCCTGGTCGTCTTCACCTTCCTCGGCTCCGCCTCCACCGCGATCACCATCCTGGCCGGCCAGGAACTGGGCCGGGGCGACGAACGGGCCGCGCGCGCCTGGCAGCGTACGGGCGCCCGGCTCCTGCTGCTGATGCTGGCCGTACCGGCGGCCGTGGCGCTCGCCCTCGGCCCGGTCCTGCCGGGCTGGATCACCTCCGACCCGGAGGTGGCGGGGCCGGCCTGGGGCGCGACCCCGCTCGCCCTGCTCAGCATGGTCCCGCTGGCGGCGGCCATGTCGTACGCCGCCCCGCTCCGCGCCGCCGGGGACACCCGGGCCGTCCTGGTGGCCTCGGTGACCAGCGACTACCTGCTGCTCATCCCGCTGGGCTGGCTCCTGGGCGTCCGCCTCGGGATGGGCCTGCCGGGGCTCTACCTGGCGTGGACCGCGTTCGGCCTCCTCTACTGCGCCCTGCTGCTCCCCCGGTACCGCCGCCGGTTCCCGCCCGAGCGGCCGGGGCGCGTGTGCCGCAGACTGCTGTAAAGGGCCGGTCTTCCCGGCACCGGCCGCGGGGAGTGGCCGACGTGCTCGACGTACCGTTCTGGCTGTGGGCGGCGTTCGCCGTGACGGTGGTGGTGTCGCTGGCGGTGGACCTGCTGGCGCACCGCACCGCGCATGTCATCGGCTTCAAGGAGGCCGCCGCCTGGAGCGGGGTGTGGGTCGGCCTCGCGCTCGTCTTCGCGGGCGTGGTCTTCCTCGTACTGGGCCCGACCGCGGGCACCGAGTACACGACCGCCTGGCTGCTGGAGAAGAGCCTGTCGGTGGACAACCTCTTCGTCTTCGCCGTGATCTTCGGCTATTTCAAGGTGCCGCGCGCCTATCAGCACCGGGTGCTGTTCTTCGGCGTCATCGGCGCGCTCGTCTTCCGCGGGATCTTCCTGGCGCTCGGGGTGGCGGTGGTCAGCCGGTTCACGGCGGTGCTGTTCGTGTTCGCCGCCGTCCTCTTCTACAGCACGTACAAGCTCCTCAAGGACGAGGACGAGTCCTTCGACCCGGGCAACAACTTCGCGGTACGGCTGCTGCGCAGGGTCATCCCGGTCCGCGAGGAGTACGCCGGGGACAAGTTCTTCGTCAGGGAGGCCGGCCGGCGCGTGGGCACCCCGCTGCTCGCGGTGGTCGCGGCCATCGAGGCGGCCGACCTGGTCTTCGCCGTCGACAGCGTGCCGGCCGTCCTCGCCGTCAGCGACGACGCGTTCATCGTCTACACCAGCAACGCCTTCGCCATCCTGGGGCTGCGCGCGCTGTACTTCATGCTCTCGGGGCTGCTGGACCGCTTCCACTACCTCAATGTCGGGCTGGCGATCATCCTGTCCTTCATCGGCGTGAAGCTGATCCTCCAGGCGTCGCACAAGATGATCGACCCGGCGATCCCGGAGATCCCGTCGCCGGTGAGCCTCGCGGTGATCGCGGCGATCCTGGCGCTGTCGATCGTGTTCAGCCTGCGGCGCCGGCCGGACGCGGAGCCGAAGCGGGGGGACGCGCCCTGACCGGGCAGCACCGCATTCCGGGACCTATCATTAAAAAATGGGTAAAAACGAGCACGCAAACGAGTATGCGAACGAGCGTGAAACAGGACGGAAAGGCGCACTCGTCTGCCCGGCCTGCAAAGGCGACGTCGACACCGTGATCAAACGCCGCCACAAGACCCTCGGGGTGTTCGTCCCGGTCTGGGAACAGGGCCCGTGCCGCAACCCGGACTGCTCGGCGTACGCGGACTACCCGAAGCACACACCCCGCCACCAGGACCACTGAGGGAGCCCGGGCACCACCGCTGACCGGCGAGGCTCGGGGGGCCGCCTTCGGCCCCGGCGAGGGCCACCGTAGCCTTTGCCCAGCGATCATTCGGGGGGAAGTCGTGGTGGTCTGGTGCGTGCGCGTGTCGGCGGTCCTCGCCTACGCGGCGGCCGCGGTGCTGAGTGTGTGGACGGCGGGGCTGCCCAGCGGCGTCCCCCTGCCCGTGCCAGGTCTGGTGGGGCTGGCCTGGACGCTGATCGGTTTGCTGTGGCTGCGGGTCGTCGCCCTCTGGATCGGGCGGTCCCAGGGCACGTACTTCTGGCTGTCCTCCGGGGAGCCGGACCGCGGCCGTCCGGTGTCGCTGACCAAGGGCGCGGCCGGTGTCCGGCGGAACCGGTTCGGTGCGCTGCTGCGCAGGGTGCGGACCTACCGCTACGACGACGCGCCGTGGGTCTACCTGCGCCAGAGCGTGGTGTGGCTGCTGCTGCCGGTCTCCTTCGTGGCGCTCGTCGTGCTCGGCGACTCGCACGGATCGCCGCACGTCCGCTCGCTGGTACGGGCCGGAGCGGCCTACGAGACGGCCTCCGTGGCCGAGGTGGTCGAGCTCACCGAACGCCGGTCCGACGAGGGGGTCACCGGCTACCGCTCGACGCTGGTACTGGCCCTGCCCGGCGGCGCCCGGGTCCGTGCGGAAGGCGCCGCGACCCGCTACGAACCGAAGCCGGACAGCCGGGTCCCGGTGCTCTGGGCGCCCACCGCACCGGGCCTTGGCGGCATGGTGGACGACGGTGAGGGCCTGGGCCGGTACCTGGACCGCGACTGGGGTCCGACCTGGCGCACGAGCGCCTACGGGGCGCTCGTCCTGCTGCTGGTCCTGGTCGCGATCCTCCCGGCCTCCATCGCGGCGGAGGACGAGGGCATCCAGGACATGGCGTGGTCCCCGCTCGCCCAGACCGTGCACGCCGGTGTGGTCACCGGCGCGGTGCTGGCCGCCCTGCCGTTCCTGACCGGCACGGCGTCCGGACACGACGTCGCCATGATCGGGGCCGCTTGCGTGAGCCTGCCGGCCCTCTACCTCGCGATGCCGATCAGGACGTTGCTCTGACCGGGACACCGCACACAGACAGCCCAGCCACCGTCGCAGGAGGCGCGTCGGGACCTCGCCGCCGCGCCCCGACCGCGTCGGCGCAGGGCCGACCTGGAGCATGCCGGGCCCGCGAGATCTGAGGGGGCGACAGATCTGAGAGGGCGGCATGATGGGTGGCCGCGTGTGCCGCTGCCGACTGCCGACCGCCGAGCGCCCTAGGAGCAACCGTGCCGCTGCCCAGCCTGCTGGGCGTCTTCGCCCACCCCGATGACGAATCGCTCCTCGCCGGAGGGGTCCTCGCCCAGCACGCCGGCTCCGGCGCGCGGACCGCCGTCGTCACCGCCACCTGGGCCGAGGACACCCACCGCGCCGCCGAACTGGCCGACGCCACCGCGGTCCTGGGCGCCGGACGGCCCCGGCTCCTCGGCTACGCCGACCACCGCATTCCCCACTCGGCCCCCGGCCGGCCCCGGCTCTGCGAGGCGCCGCTCGACGAGGTCATCGGCCGACTCGTGGCGCACATCAGGGAGTTCCGGCCGGAGATCGTGGTCACCCACGACGCGTACGGCCAGCTCACCGGCCATCCCGACCACCGCCACACCCACCGCGTCACCACCCTCGCCTTCACCGCCGCCGGGCTGGAAGGGCTCTACCCGGACGCGGGCGAGCCCTGGCAACCGCAGGCCCTCTACGCCGCCACGCACCCCCACTCCGGCGTCAGCGACCTCGGCCCCCTGCTCGCCGCTGTCGGCAAGTCGGTGCTGAGCGTGCCGGACGAGCTGGTCGCCGTAGCGGTGGACGTCCGGCCGTGGCTCGACCGCAAGTGGGCCGCGATCCTCGCGCACCGCAGCGAGGTGGCCAAGGAGCGCCCGCTGCCTGCCGTGTACTCCCGCCTGCCTGCCGAGACCCGCGCTCGCATCATGAGTACGGAGTACTTCACCGCCCTCCACTCCGGCGGCGGCGGTCGGGGTCGGGTGGGCACGCAACTGACCGTCCAGGGCTTCGCGTAGCGAGCGGCGGCGGCGCGGCCGCATCTTGGTTTGAGCCAGTTTCCTGGTTTTTGGCCGCAATCAGTCAGAATGCGGCTCCTCGATGCTCCCCGCGCCCCTATTCTTCTACAGACGTGTAGATGTTGCGACAGGCGGCCGGGCTTCCCCGGCCCCTGTCGCACACCCATGACCACCTGGAGGAACCGCTATGGCTTCGATCGACCTGGACAAGGTGCTCGACAAGGCGTGGGCCGACAAGAGCCTGCCGGAGATACTCGCCGCGCCCGTGGACGCGCTCAAGGGCGTCAGTGAACGACAGGGTGAACTCTTGAAGGAGGCGTTCGGGATCAAGACCGTCGCCGACCTCGCCGACCTCAAGTACGCACGCTGGGCGCAGGCGCTGGCCGCCCTGGATACGTCGGCCAAGTAGGCGGGACCTGTGGGGCGGTACGGGCACCCCCGCACCGCACCGCCCCGTACCCCGCAAACGGGGGCGTTCTTCTCCCGCACACCCCTACTGGTAACTTCTACATGACTGTAGAAGGTGAGCGGCGCGTCCCCGAAGCGGCCCCGAGCCCTCGGACCGCCCGCCCACCCCGTAGGAGAAGGAGTCGGCCATGCCCCTGTGGGACCGCATCAAGGAATCCGCCCAGCAGATGCAGACGCAGCTGGAAGCGAAGAAGAACGACCTCAAGTCCGGCGCCTTCCGGGACGCCTCCATGGCGATGTGCGCCCTGGTCGCCGCCGCCGACGGGACCATCGACCCCGCCGAGCGCCAGCGCGTCGCCCAGCTCATCGCCGGGAACGACGTACTGCGCAACTTCGACGCCGCCGACCTCCAGCGCCGCTTCGACGAGAACCTGGGCAAGCTGACCACGGACTTCGGCTTCGGCAAGGTCAGCGTCCTGCAGGAGATCGCCAAGGCCAGGAAGAAGCCGGCCGAGGCCCGCGCCGTCATCCAGATCGGCATCGTCATCGGCGGCGCCGACGGTGATTTCGACAAGACCGAGCGCGCTGTCGTCCGCGAAGCCTGCTACACCCTCGACCTGCCGCCGCACGAGTTCGACCTGTAGCCCCTGGCCCCTGGCTGCTGGCGCCTCGCCCCTCGCCCCTCGCCCCTCGCCCCTCGAAAGGAACGTCCATGAACGACACGCTCTACCCGGGTGATGAACTCGGCCTCGGCCACTCCCTCCAGGGCGGCGCCTACATCCTGACGCTGCAGAGCGACGGGAACCTCGTACTCTCCGAGCCCTCCGGCCCCGTATGGGCCACCGACACCCACGAGCAGGGGGTGCAGCGCGCCGTCCTCCAGCACGACGGGAACTTCGTCCTCTACAGCGACGACGGCCCGGTGTGGGCCACCGGCACCCATGGCGCGGAGCCTGGCCGTTTTGTCGTCCAGGCGGACCGCAACGTGGTGCTGTACGCCGTGGACGACAGCCCGCTCTGGGCCTCGGGCACCCACACCGACCAGCCGATCGCCGCCGAGGAGCCGGCTCCGGCTCCGGACCCCGCCGCCGAGGAGCCGTCCGCGTTCGTCCCGGAGCCGCGCACCTACACCGTCGAGCCCGGTGACACCCTCTGGGACATCGCCGAGCGCTTCTACGGCGACGGCGACCGCTACCCCGAGATCGCCGCCGCCAGCGGCATCGACGACCCGGACCTGGTGGAAGCGGGCCAGGTGCTCACCATCCCGTAGCCCCGGCCAGGACTCCGGGAGGGCGGTACGGAACGGACGTCAGCCACCGCCCCGTCGGCTCTCCCCGGCCAGCTCCGTGAAGGGGATCGGGCAGCAGGTGCTGCCGCTGGCGGCGCAGGCGGTCAGGTCGTCGCAGCCCGCCTCGACGGCGGCGGCCAGGACGGTGCGGATGGTGGTCAGGTCCGCGATCTTCGCATCGACCTCGGCGAGCTTGGCCGCCGCGCGCTCCTGCAGGCCCGGTACGGGGCGGCCGTGCCGGTGGCGGCCGGTTTCGAGGAGCTCCTTGACCTCGTCCAGGGTGAAGCCCAGCCGCTGCGCCGCCTTGATCACGCGCAGCGCGACCACGGCGTCCTCGCCGTAGAGGCGGTGACCGCCGTTGCTGCGTTCCGGGGCGGCCAGCAGGCCGCGCCGCTCGTAGTAGCGCAGCGTCTGGATGTTCACCCCGGCCGCCTCGGCGACCTGCCCGCTGCGCAGGCCCGTACTCATCACCGCTCCCGAGCGGCAGCGGTACGTACGGCCAGGGCGTCCAGGACCGCCGCGTGCGGCGGGTCCACCGCGATGTCCAGCCGGATCAGGCCCTCGCCGGGGGTGACGGTGAAGGTGAAGAAGGAGCAGCAGGCTCCTTCGCGGCCCGCGAGATCCCGTACGCGAGCCTCCACACCCCCCGCGCCCTCCGCCCCCTCCCCGTCGGCCAGGTAAAGGCGCAGGTGGAGCGGGTGCGGCCGGGACAGGGAGGTCAGCCGCTCGGAGAACAGCGCGTCCCACTCGGCCACGCGCAGGGGCTGCTCCGGGGTGGGCAGGGTGCAGGACTGCGGCACCCACGCAGGCTCAGTCATCGCGCTCGCTCCCCTCACTCACGTCCCCGGTGGAGGACACACCTCCCACGGTAAACCTGTACCTGAGTACAGGTTGCAAGGGCCCGGTCCCGCCCGCCCTGGCCAGGCCGCCGCCGGCGGCAAGGCGAAGACCCGGCTCGGCCGACAGGCCCTGGAGCAACACCCCAGCCCCCTCCGCCTGTTCATCACCCTGACGAGTGATGCGGCGTCAGTTTCCGCACAAGATCCGCTTCGCGGCCCGCACAGTGGCAGTCCCGGCCGGCCCCGCTCGCGGCGCCGCCGGGCCCGGTGCCCCGCCGTCCGAGGCGGGGCCGCTGCACGATGGAGAAACACCATGGCCTACGAAGCCCAAGAGGCCCACCGGCGCGCCGCGCTGGTCTTCACCCTGTTCGACGCGAACGGCAACGGGGTACTCGACGCAGGCGACTTCGACCTGATGACGGAGCGCGTCCTGGCGGTCGCCGAGGACTCCTCCGGAGCCGACCGGCAGGCGCTGTCCGACAGTCTGCGCCGCTACTGGGAGTCGCTGCTCGCGGCCCTCGACGCGAACGGGGACGGGGTGATCAGCTCAGAGGAGTTCAGCGGCTTCGTCCTGAACACCGAACTCTTCGGCCCCACCGCCTCCGCCTTCGCCGACGCCCTCGCCACCCTCGGCGACCCCGACGGCGACGGCCTGATCGAACGGCCGCGGTTCGTCGGGCTGATGAGCGCGATCGGCTTCGAGAAGCCGAACATCGAGGCCCTGTTCGACGCCTTCGGGCCGGACGGCCGCGACCGGATCCCCGTCAGCACCTGGGCCGACGGCATCCGCGACTACTACTGCCCCGACAAGGCCGGCATCCCGGGCGACCACCTCGTCCCGGCCACCGCCTGACCTGCCCCCTCCCCTCCCTCTCCTCCCTCTCCGAAGGAGCTCCTGCATGACCGCACCGCTCATCGCCCTCGCCGTCGGCCGCGGCACCGGCCCGGAACTCGCCCCCGTCTTCGAACGGGTGCTGCACCGGATCACCGGGCTGCACGGCACGCGGGTCGAGGTGGTGCGGTCACCGCAGGTCTACCACTCGTACGTATCGCTCCGCGCCGAAGCGGCCGGGACCAAGGAGATCGCGCGGCTCACCGAGCTGGACGCCGCGCACTACGAGCACTTCTGCCGCGAGCAGGCGGCCGCCGGCGTGCGGGCGGTGTTCCGTACGGCGATCAACGCCCAGTCGCTGTACCTGGTCCGGCGGCGGCTGGCCGCCGTGAAGGTGGAACCGCTCACCGCCGGTTCGGCCCGGATGCTGCTGGTCCGGGACCAGGCGCAGGGCTTCTACACCGGCGAGAACCACCACACCCCGGACCGGGTGGTGCGCACGATGGAGTTCAGCCGCGCCGTCACCGAACAGATCCTGAGCTACGCCGTGGGCCGCGCCCGCGCGCTCTGGCCGGAGGGGCCGTCCCGGGTGGTGATGGCCTACAAGTACCACCTGCTGGACGGCGCGTTGGACGACTGGACGGAGGGCCTGTCCGAACGGCTCGGCGTCACGGTGGAGCTGTTCCAGCCCGACACGGTCAACCGCAACCTGATCACACACGGCCCGGAGGACCGCACGCTGCTGGTGGCGGGGAACGAGTGGGCGGACATCATGCATGTCGTGCTGCTGGACCGGTACGGGTCGGAGCGGCAGGAGAACCGTTGCACCGAAAACGTGCACCTGGAGCCGGGCCTGAACGAGCTGACGGAGTACCAGACGGTGCACGGCAGCGCCGACGACCTGGCCGGCCGGAACGTGGTCAACCCGATCGCCACGATCCGCGCGGCGGCCCGAATCGCGGAACGCCACGCGGGCTGCGCGGGCGCCGAGGCAAGGATCGAGTCCGCCCTGACCACGCTCCAGGAGCGCGGCGTCCGCACCCCCGACCTCGGAGGCCGGGCGTCGACGACGGAGGTGACGGAGGCGGTGCTGGCGGAGCTGTGCGGGGCTGCGGGGGCGCGCGTGCCGGGGCCGGCGCTCGGCGTGGGGACGGGGGCGCACGAGCCGGGGCCCGGGGTGGCTGCGGCGATCGGCGCGGGTGCCGGGGCGGCTTCCGGCACCGCGCCGGGGACCGTTTCCGACACCATGTCCGGGGCTGCTCCCAGGGCCTTCTCCGCGGCCACCTCCGGCACCGCTCCGGGGTGCGCTGCCGAGACCGTCTCCGGCACTGCGCCGGGAGTCGCCTATGGGACCGCTCCCGCGGCCGCTTCCGGGGGCGTTTCCGCGTCCGCGTCCGGCACCGCTCCGGGGAACACTGCCGGGACCCTTTCCGGCGCCGCTCCGGGGGGCACTTGCGGGGCTGTTCCGCAGGCCGCTTGCGGGGCTGCTCCGGAGGCCGCTTTCGAGGCCGTATCCGGCATCGCCCCTGGGAACATGTCCGAGGCCGCTCCCGAGGCTGTCTCCGCGGCCGCTTCCGGCAGCGCACGGGGGGCCGTTCCCGAGGCCGCTCCGGGTGGCGTTTGCGCGGCTTCTCCGGAGGTCGCTACCAGGGCCGTATCCGGCGTCGCCCCTGGGGACATGCCCGAGGCCGTTTCCTCGGCCGCCTCCGGCAGCGCGCGGGGGACCGTTTCCGGGGCCACGACGGGGGCGACCTCCCGGACCGCGTCCGGCGTCACTCCGGAAACCCCCGGAACCAGCTCCAACACCGCGTCCGGGACCGCAACGGGCACCGCCGCAGCGGGTGCCCGATGACCGAGGTCCCGTCCCGCACCGCCTTACTCGTGGTCGACCTGCAGAACGACTTCTGCACCGGGCCCGTCGCCGCCGCCCGATTCCCCGGCGACCCCGATCGACTCGGCCGCGCCGCCGCGAACAGCGTGCGCGCGGTCGAGCTGGCTCGGGAGACCGCCGGCATCGAGGTGCTGTTCGTACGGTTCCTCGGTGACCCCGCACACCAAGGACCCGCCTGGCGCCGACGCGACGAAATGCTCGGCAAGCGCCCCAAATGCCTGGAGGGGACCTGGGGCGCGGAGTTCCACGGCGTCCAACCCCGCCCGGACGAGGAGGTGTTCACGAAACACGCCGTCTTCGACGCGTTCCTCGACGAACGGCTCGAACCACACCTGCACCGGCGCGGCATCGACCACCTGGTCCTGGCCGGCCTGTTCACGGACGTATGCGTGGACTCCACCGCCCGCACCGCCTTCCAACGCGGCTTCCACGTCACCGTCCTGCGCGACTGCACCACCGCCCTGCACCTCGCCGACGCGGACATCCTCCGCTTCATGACCCGCGTATACGGGGCCCGCATCACCACCCTGGCCGAACTCCCCTCCCTCGCCGCGCCCTTGTCGGTGTCCTCCGCCCCGGCGCAGCACCGGTGACCGCCGTCGAAGCCCCGGGCGCGCCGGCCGGCGTCACGGCCGGTGTGGGGCGCACCGCGCTCCTGGTCGCCCACGCCCGCGCCTTGGAGGCCCGCCGCTCCGACCCGCTCGCGGTCGACCCGTACGCCGAATACTTCGTCCGAGCCGCCCCCGGCTGCGCCGACTGGCCATGCGACCCCTCGGACGTAGCCCCCGGCGACCCGGTCTGGGACCGCCTGGCCGGCTACTTCGCGCTGCGCACCCGCGTCCTGGACGCCCACCTGCTCGCTGCCGCCCGCGCCGGTACCCGCCAGATCGTCCTCCTCGGCGCCGGCCTCGACTCCCGCGCCCATCGCCTCCCGTGGCCCACCGGCACCACGGTATGGGAACTGGACCGCCCCGCAGTCCTCTCTTTCAAGCAACAGGTCCTGGACACCCTGCCGCCGAGCCCCCCGGCCACCACTGCCCGGTCCGCCACTCCCATGGCGGTCGCTCCCGCGGCTGCCACGCCCCGGGCGGTCACTACCTCAGCCGCCACAACGACATCGGCCGGCACTCCCCTGGTCGTGACTCCCCGAGCCGTCACACCACCGTGTGTCACCACGAAGGCAACCACCACACCACCTTCCGCCACACCAACGGCGCTCCTCACCCCACCCCTCGCCACCCGAAGCGCGTCCCCCACCCCACCCTCCGCCACCCCCCGCGCCGACCGCCGCACCGTCCCCGTCGACCTCCGTGCCGACTGGACCGCCGCCCTCCGGCGAAGCGGCTTCGACCCGGCCCGCCCCACCGCCTGGCTCGCGGAGGGCCTCTTCCTCTACCTCCCCGCCGAGGCCGAACTCCGCATCGCCGCCGCCCTCGACACCCTCAGCGCCCCCGGCAGCACCCTCGCCTACGAGATCAAGGCCGAGCCGGAGAACGCCGCCGTCCGCGCCCACCCCATCTACACCACCGCCCGCGACCGCCTCGGCATCGACCTCCTCGCCCTCTTCGCCCCCGGCCCCCGTCCCCGTACCGCCGAGGCCCTCACCACCCTCGGCTGGACCACCACCACCCGCACCCCCTTCGACCACCCCACCACCCGCCTCTCCCACCGCGACCCGCACGACCCCCTCAGCGCCAACCGCTGGATCACCGCCACAAAGACCCACCCCCGCACCGATCACCGGATCGCCGGCTGATGCCAAGGACAGAACACGGCACACGACACACGCCCCACCCAGCCCGGCCCAAGCCATCGCCCCCACCCCCGCCCGCTCCCACCCCGCTCCCCCACCCACCAAGCCCGGGTTCGCTTTCGCCCCCCGCCAGACGTACTGTCGACCAGACGTACGGTCGACCACCCCGGGTCCGTCGGCGGGAGCGGTATCGGGAGGTATGGGGGTGGAGACCCTTCGTTTCGACAGCAGTGACCTGGAAGCGACCGAAGCGTTCATGTCGCGCGCCTACACCCCGATGCGCATCGGCGGCCGGCCCCGCGACATCCGCGCCCGCGTCGTCCGCTCGGCGGCCGAGCGGATCACCGTGGACAAGCTCGCCCTCGACTTCACGATGGCCTACGACGCCGGCGCGCTGGACCGGGTCACCCTCCTGACCCTCCACACCGGCGCCCTCGCGGACACCACCGCCGGCCGCGACGAGGTCTACGGCGCGGGCGAGTCCTTCCTGATCACCCAGCCCGGCCGTCCCTACGCCGGAGAGGTACGCGCCGCCCGCTACACGGTCGCCATGTTCGACACCGCCCTGCTCGACGAGGTCGCCGCCACCGGCGCCCGCACCACGAGACCGGTAGCCCTGACCGGCAACCGCGCCATCGACCCCGCCGCCAACCGCCGCCTGGGCGCCACCGTCGCCTACCTCCGCGACCACGTCCTCTCCGACCCCGACGCCGGCCCCCTCGCCGTCTCCACCGCCGTCCGCCACCTGGCCGCCGTCACCCTGGAATGCCTGCCGAACTCCACGACGGACGAACAGCTCGACCCGCTGGACAGCCGGGACGCCAGTACGGCCACCCTCCGCCGGGCCATCGCGTTCATCGAGGACAACGCGCACCGCGACATCGGCATCACGGACATCGCGGCCGCCGCGTACGTCACCCCGCGCGCGGCCCAGTACGCCTTCAGCCGCCACACCGGCACCACCCCGCTCGGCTTCCTCCGCAAGATCCGCCTCGAACGCGCCCACGCCGAACTGAAACTCTCCGACCCGACCACCACCACGGTCACCGCGATCGCGATGAAGTGGAGCTTCGCCCACCCAGGCCGCTTCGCCGCCGCCTACCGCGCGACGTACGGCGTCTCCCCGTCCACCACCCTCCACCGCACGGGCCCCTGACCCCGGCCCCACCTGACCCTCCGGGCAGGTGCCGCCGCTCGAGGGCGGAGGGTCTACCCACAGCGCCCGGCATCCCCGCCCTGCGGGCACGCCGCACCCCCAGCGGCCGTACGGACGTACTCCGGCAGCCCGGAGCCGAAGGACTGGTACGGAAACCAGCCCCCACCTCCAGAGACCGGCTCCCCCGGCCGCTGGTACGGGGGCGGCGGCCTCACCGCAAGCGACTGACCTGCGTCGATAGCACACATCGGCGCACACAGGCCCTCACCCACCACTCCTGACCCGCAGAAGCTGCTGCGCACGAGCGTGCCTGAGACCCCGCCCTCCAACCAGGCACTACTCCGGCAGGTCGAACCTCGTACCGGCAGCCCCGCTCAGCGCGTACCTGCCGGCTGACTGGGAGCCTGCTAAGACCTCGGCACCGTCGTGGTGGTCTCGGGCCACGGCCATTGCGCGGAGCATCGGCCGGGGACCATGCGGCACCCCCGCGCACGCAGCACGGACGCGAGCGGCGCCCGCGTGTGCGGCTTCATGGGGGAGGAGCAGCGACATCGTCTCCAAGCGGGGGCCGGTGGCTCTGGCTGCGACTCCCCCAGTGCGGTGGGACCCGCTCGGCGGGCTTGGCGGCGTCGGGGCACGAATCGGCGGGGCGGACGTGGTCGTCACTCCGCGCGGCCAGATCGCCGTCACAGTGCGCCGCCGTCGCGATGGACGACCCGTCGGCCGACGCGCTCGCCGGCCACGGCAGCCCGGCGGTCTCGGACGGAGCCCTGCTGTGCAGGACGGTCGCGCACCTTCCCCCTCCCCGACCCCGGGCGGATACCGGCTCCTCGGCCTCTCAACCGGGCTGCCCCGCGCCGAGCCGGACCAAGTAATGACCGGCGACGACACGGAGCTCTTCTGGTCCCCGCCGTTCGACCTGACAGCGGCCACGCGGCGGCACATTGTCGAATTCTGCGAGCAATACGCGGACTTCGCCCCCGCCTCGCGCACGACACGGACCATCACCCGTACCACCCGAAGGTAACCCCACCATGGGCCGCCTGGGCGAGCCATCACGCACAACAGTGCTCTCACACAAAGCCGTTGGCGCCGTCGGCCGAGGCCGCTACGACCTCCGCGGGCACGACGGCGACCGCTCGCGTGCCTTCCTCGCCGCAGCCTACGGCCACGGTGCCGTCCTCGCGGGTTCCAGATATGCCGTGACCTCGCGCGACATTCCCAAAACACTATCTCGAAGCGAACGCGGCGCGGATATGGAGAGACAGATGGCCGAATGCGATCCACCGGTTTGCGCAAAATCGACACAACCTCGCGCCAGGTGACACAAGTCACCCCAGAAACGGGGGAATATGTACAGTATGCCGGTTTATTTCGCTTGGTTCGATCTCGGCCTGACTGCTTCTATTCAATAGATCGACAACGCGCCGATCCGCTCACCCTTTCCCCCTTGCCCAGTTTACGAAAATAATTGAATTCCGAGCGAAAATGCCGTCCGCCGAACATCTCGCTTAGAGGCGCACTCGATGGCGCCAAGCGCTGAATCCGGCATTCCGACACTCCGAGACTCCGGCACTCCCCCATCTCAAAGGAAAAGGCATGTTTGCACTCCGTCCGCGCTCGGCGCGGATCGCGGGCCTTGTCGCCGCCTCCGCCGCGGCTCTCGCACTGCTCCCCTCTACTCCCGCTACGGCCGTGACCGGGCCCGGCGCCACCGCCGGCTCCTACCCCTTCACGGTGCGGGTCCAGCTCGGCGGCGATGCCGATTCCCGTACCTGCACAGGCACGCTGGTGGACCAGTTCTGGATCATGACCGCCGCCAGCTGCTTCGCGACGACCCCGGGGAATCCGGTCGCAGCCGGCAAGCCGTTACTCAAGGCCACCGCAGTCCTGGGCAACGGCAGCACCATCGACATCACCGAGGTGAACCCACGCGCCGACCGTGACACCGCACTCGTACGTCTGGCCACCCCGGTCGCAGGCATCAAGCCCGCCGAACTCGCCGGCTCGGCGCCGGCCCCCGGCACCGCTCTGACGGCTGCTGGCTTCGGCCGTACGAGGACCGAGTGGGTTCCCGGCACAGTGCACACCGGCACCTTCAAGGTGAACTCCACGGAGTCCACTGCCATCTCCACCACCGGCAAGGGCACCGACGTCATCTGCAAGGGCGACACGGGCGGCCCGCTGCTGAACGCGGACGGCAAGCTGGTGGGGGTGAACTCCCGTTCCTGGCAGGGCGGCTGCCTCGGAACCGCAGTAGGAGAATCCCGTACGGGGGCCATCTCCGCACGGGTCGACGACCTCACCAACTGGGTGCAGCAGGCCCGTCTCGCGACTACCACCGCGTCCATCAAGAACGTCATCAGTGGCCGCTGCCTCTGGGTGCCGTGGCAGACCGCCGGAAACGACGCCGTGGTCAAGCAGTACGACTGCGACCCCCAGTACGCGGACCAGCTCTGGAAGATCGAACCGGCCGCGAACGGCGCCTTTCAGATCCGCAACGTCGTCAGCGGCCGCTGCCTGTGGGTGCCGTGGCAGACATCCGGCAACGACGCCGTGGTCAAACAGTACGACTGCTTGCCCGAGTACGCCGACCAGCTGTGGAAGATCGAGCCGGTGCCAGGCGGCCGCAACCAGATCCGCAACGCCGTCAGCGGCCGCTGCCTGTGGGTGCCGTGGCAGACATCCGGCAACGACGCCGTGGCCAAGCAGTACGACTGCGACCCCCAGTACGCGGACCAGCTCTGGAAGCTCTGACGCGGCACCCGGAGGCCACCCCGCGGCACAACAGGGGTGGCCTCCGCGCCATCGGGCTGAGCACGCTACCCACCCGGAGTGGAGGCGGAACCCAGGACAGCGCTCAACGCGGTGGGTTTATGCGTCGGCTCGGTCCCGAGGAGCCATCGCGCGGCGCAGCAGTGGGGTGAGGGGACGTTCGACGATCCGGTGCAGGAGCCAGGAGACCAGAATCATCCCCGCGGTCACGCCGATCAGGGTCGGCCAGGGGCCCCACTGCTCGTTCCACCGCCAGATCACGCGGACACCCAGCGACTGGTGTACGAGGTAGAGGGGATAGGAGGTCACGCCCGCGACGGGCAGCCAGCGCCACTGGACGCGGTCCAGCTTTCCGAGCGCGATCAGCCCCATGAGCAGGTACATCACCGTGACCGCGATCAGGCACACCTTCCAGTTGATGCCGTGCCCTTCGCCCGCCATGATCTCCGGCAGGCGGTGCTGCATGAGCAGCCACGACAGCATCAGAATGCCTGCGGTCTCGCCTTCGAGGCGTCCGGCCCGGCGAACGAGATAGAAGGCGATACCGGCGATGAAGAAGGGGGCCCAGCGGGGCATGAGGAGTTGGTCGAGCAGCGGAATGCCCGAGGCGGGTGCCATGACCGAGCCCAACGCCCAGAGCCAGCAGAAGTTCGCGATCCGGCGGTAGCCGCTGCCGAGCAGGACGACGAGGGAGAAGAGCAGGTAGAAGCGGAGCTCGACCCAGAGCGTCCAGTAGACGTTGTCCACGGGGCTGACGCCGAGGGGTTCGTTCAGCATGGTGAGGTTGGTGAGCATCTGACCAAAGGTGACCTTCGGCTCCCCCGGGACGTGCGGGCCCATCCGTGCGGCCGCCGAGGAGAGTAGGACCGCGGCCCAGTAGAGCGGGAAGAGCCGCAGGATACGGCCCCGCCAGAAGTGGCCGAGCGACCTGCCCCAACCGGACATGCAGATGACGAAGCCGCTGATCATGAAGAAGAGGGCCACGCCCAGCCAGCCGAACTGGGTTATGCGGTGCAGCACCGGGAACAGTTCGCCCGCCGTCCGCTGCCAGGGGATCGTCCCGTAGCTGGCCAGGTAGTGGAACAGGACCACGGCCAGCGCGGCGAGCAGCCGCAAGCCGTCCAGCACCAGGATGCGCGGCGCGCGCCCGGGCGCCGTCCCGCCGGCGGCCCGCCCGGGCTTGCCGCGCCTCCGCAACGCCCCGCGGAGCGGAACGCCGTCGGGGGCTACCGGCGGAGCGCCGGTAGTCACCGGGACGCGGTCCTCAGCGAGAGCGAACCTGTCGGACATGACACCTCTGATAAATCCTGCGGTGTCGCGACACCGGTACGTTTCTGACGTGAGAACCCAGCGATACTAGCCGGGCAGCGAGGCACCGTCCGCGCTCGGGTCCCGCCCGGGGTTTCCCTCCGTATCGGGGAACGTACCCGGGGCCGAAAAGGGGGACGGCCGGTGTGGCCGAAAGGTGTTTTTCGCTGGCGCTGGGACCCTCACGCTCCTCCAGCAGGCATCTCGCGCCGATCCGCAGGAGGCATTTCTGCGACACTATTGGCTGGAAATCGCCGAACTCCGGCGGTGTATGCGAACCCGTCACGAACGGTCGGCCCTTCCCGCCAACACAGCGCGAAGGGCCGACCGAGGCGCAAGGGGTGTTATCGGGTGGTGGTGGCAGTGAGGTCGGCCTGCGTGCTGACGGTGCCGGGAACCTCACGCCAGGCGGTCCACCTGCCCAGGGTGGTGTCGAGGATCGTGCTCTGGACCTTTCCGCCGGTACCGATGGCGTGGACACCCACGTTGCCGCCGGCGGAGGCGCTGGAGAGACGGGTCAGTCCGGTACCTCCGATCTTGCTCCAGGACGGCATGAAGGCTCCGGCCAGGTAGTCGCCCGCCTGGCTGTACAGAGCACCATCGGATCCGATGACCTGGATCTGCACGGTAGCTCCGACGCGGGAGACCGTGATGTCCATGGCCCCGGTCATGCCCCCGGGAATGTCACCCCAGTTGTTCCAGGTGTTGCTACGGGTGTCCAGGTCCCGGCCGTAGACCTTGCCGCCGGCGATGCCGTAGAGGCGGACGTAGGGGCCGGCCTTCACGGAGGTCAGGCCGGTAAGGCCGGTGAATCCGGGGACCGCGGCCCAGCTGTGGTTCCAGCGGCCGGCGTTGTAGTCGCCGACCTGCGCGTGGAGGTCCCCGTTGGCTCCCACGATCTGCACGTATAGCACGTTGTCGATCATGGTGGCGGAGATGTCCTTGACGCCTGCGGCGCCGCCCGGCACTTCGGCCCAGTTCCCCCAGACGTCGGTGGCGGGGTTGTACTCGCGGTCGTAGACCCGGCCGCCCGCGACGCCGACGTACCGGATCGCGCTGCCGGTGTCCACGCTGGTGAGGTGGGTGACCGGAAGGCCGTCGACGCCAGCCCACCGGGCCCCGAAGGCACCGTTGGCCAGGTTACCGTTCTGAATGGCCAGAGCGTTGCTCGCGGTCGCGGCCAGCGTCACCTTGGAGGGGGCGGCCATGATCGCGGCCGCCACGTCGGTGGCGCCGGAGATGCCGCCCCTCAGTTCCCGGAACGCGGTCCAGGTGCCGGTCTCCGTGTCGAGCCGGGTGTTGGTGACCCTGCCCGCGGTGTCGACCGCGTAGAGCTCGACGGCGTTACCCGAGGGGGCGCTCGTGATGTTCGTCAGACCGGTGCCGCCAACCCTGCTCCACGTATCGTTCCAGCGGCCGACGTCGTAGTTGCCGAACTGCGTCCACAGTGCGCCGTCACCGCCGGCGATCTGGACCTGGACATTGTTGCCGACCATGCTGGAGGAGATGTCCTTGACGCCGCCGGCACCGCCGGGAACCTCGCCCCACGGCGTCCAGCCGCCATTGCGGGTGTCGAAGTCACGCCCGTACACGCGCCCGTCGGCGACGGCCTGTACGCGCACGATGGGCCCGGCGGGCGCACTGGTGACACGGGTCAGACCGGAGGCTCCGACCGCGGTCCACTCGTTGTCCCAGCGGCCGGCCCGGTAGTCGGCGACCTGCGAGTAGAGGTTGCCGTCGGAGCCGGCGATCTGCACGTGGACGCTCGTACCCACCCGCGAGGCGGCGATGTCCCTCACACCCGCCGCGCCACCGGGCACCTCACCCCAGCCGGACCACCTGCCGTTCGCCGCCAGGTCGAGATCCTGGCCGTACACCCGGCCGTCGGCGACCGCGTAGGCACGCACCAGGTCGCCGTCGCGGACTGTGGCCACCCGGGACACGTCCTTGCCGTCGACCTTGGCCCAGGACTGGCCGTACTCGCCGTAGCCGAGGTCCCCGGACTGGGACCACATCGTTCCGCCACCACCGGCCAGCAGGGACACCTGGTTGCCGGTGCGCGGGGCCGTGACCGACTCGATCCACGCCGCAAGGTCGTCGGTACGAGCGGCTGTCGCGCCGGTACGGGTCTCGGTCGGGGGCGCGCCGAGGCAGCCACCCTGCCAGGAACGGCTGTTGACGCCTACGAGCTCACCGGCGGCGTTGAGGAGCGGGCCTCCGGTGTCGCCCTTGCAGAGAGCATCGGTGCCCTTGGCCGTGATCGAGACGGTGCCCGCGGCGGAGGAGGCCGTGATGAATGAGCCGGTGTGCGGCTTGCCAGGTACCCACTCGGTCCTCGTCCGCCCGAAGCCCACGGCGGTCAGGTCGACGCCGACCGTAGGAGCGGCGGTGGCGCGCCTGACCGGAGCGATGTCGGTGACGGGAGAGGCCAGCCGGCCCAGGACCAAGTCACGATCGGCGGCGCTCGCGGAGAGCTCAACGACCTCGCGGGCCTGCCCGGTGAACCTGACCGTGGTCTTCCGCGCGGGCGTCCCGGCCGCGACCGGGCTGCCGGGAGTGGAGGCCAGGCAGCTGGCGGCGGTCAGGACCCAGCGGGGGTCGACCAGGACCGCGGTGCAGCCGCGGCCGGCTGTTTCGTCGCCGACGGTGAGCGCGGCGGTGAACGCGTACCGGTCGGCCGGTGCTTCGGAACCTGCGACCGCTTGGGCAGGGGCCGCAGGTGCGAGGGTCGCCGCGACAGCGGTCGCTGTCACTAGCAGACCGGTCGCCCGCGTGGGCAGGGGACGTTTCTCAGGCATGGTCTTCTTTCGGAGTGGGAAAGTTTGCCGTTGCGCCGGGATCCGGGCCCGACGAGCGGAGGGGTTTCCCCGATGTCGGCTACTTGGAAGTCCTGATCTCCAGAAGCATGAAGTCACGGCCTTGTTCGTCCGCGGTCTCACCGACTGCTGTCCAGGCATTCTTGTCGACGTTGAACGTCTTGTGCTCGCTGCCCGTGGACATCGCGACCTGCGCCTCGTAGCTGTTTCCCTTCACTCCGAACACAGAGGGGATTTCCAAGCTCAGGTAACCCTTGTCACCGGTGACTCGGAAGCAGACCTTCTCGTTCTTGAGGGGAAAAATCTCCATCAGTTCGGGTGCACCGTTGCACTCGGCCAGGAGGATGTGGCCGTTTCCGCTCTTCAGCTTGATCTTCTTCTCGGCAAGGATTCTGTCGGCATTCGGGTACGAAAAGTCCTCCACCGCGTAGCCCGGCCCCTCGTCAGCGATCGGCTGCGCCGCAAGGCTTTCGGTACCGCCATCCTGAGGCATGCCGACCATAGCTACGCAGGTCAGAGCCCCCGCAGCCAGAGCAGCGCCGGCGATCCGCAGGAATGTGCCACGTGACTTCATTGCCGTCCTCGATGTCGATCCAGGTGGTTCGCCAGCGCACAGACGTGCACGGCGATGAATTGAGCAGGCCAGAAGGCGGAGTGCGCCCATGGTGGCGCTTTTCTCCGGACACGACTGATCGTCGCATTCGAAGCGAGATCAATTCGACGCCAGTTCCAGCAGCTGTCGATCTTCTGAATCAAACCAAGACATTCGCCGTACAGCCAATGGGTTAGACGGCCCAAATCGGCACAAAAACACCACCCATGAGGTGACTTGCGCCACTCCCCTGAATGGTTGTGACGATTTCTCGAAAATCCGTGGTCGAGATCCGGCCATCTTTCGCTCGTAGTGGCGCCCGAGATCGGGCCGAGCGTGTTCCGGGCGGATCTGCTGCATATGGTCGGGTCATCACCGCCCGATGAAGAATCCCGGGCCGGTTATCACCTCGGATTCACGAGGACACAAAGTCAGAGAGGTTCTTCTGTGCAGGAAACATTCTGGAGCCGGCGGCGCTTCGCGACCGCTGTCGCGGCGGGAGCGGCTGTCGTCTCCACGCCCTGGCTGTCCGTCACCCCGGCCCGGGCAGCACCTCGGCCAGGCGCCGCCTCCGCAGCTGGCGCGGCCGGCGACCCTCTGGCACTGCCGGACACCGACCGTGCCAGAGTCGTCAAGGCATGGGTGCTGGGCGGCCGTTCGGTCAAACAGGCAGCCGCCTACGCCCTCGGTGGCACCGACCAGGAGATCGCCACCTTCCTCACCGAGCAATTACCGAAGACCACGCAGGTCGACAACCGCGTCACCACATTCACCTTCCTGGGCTTCGGAGGCAGAGGTGTCCGAAGGGACGCCGGCGCCGCCCTGAGTGACGGAGATGAAGCGATAGCCACGTTCGTCAAGGACGGGTTCCGCTCCTCCGTCACGGAGGACATGCGGGTCACGACACTCAGCGTCATGGCCAACGGAGGCAAGAGCGTCAAGCGGGACGGCAACGCCGCGCTCGGCGCCGGCACAGACCAGGCTCTGGAGCAGTTCCTGCTCGCCGGCCAGTACGACGCCAGGCTGGAGGACAAGCGGGTCGAGATCGTCCGCAGCCTGGCGACGGCCGGCCCGGAGCTCAAGAAGTACGCGAACCGCGCCCTGAGCGGAACCGCGGACGACGTGCAGTGGTTCCTCGACACCGGTCAGCACATCGCGCGGGCCCGCGACCAGGAGGCTGCCACCATCGGCCAGCTGGTCGCCATCGTCGAGCGTGAGAGTGCCCGTGCCCGCGAGCAGACCGACCTCGCCGTCGAGGCTTCCGAGCGCGCGGCCACCGCCGCGAGCAAGGCCAAGGAGAAGGCCGAGACAGCTGCCGCCGAAGCCGAGAAGGCGAGGGACGACGTGCGGCGCTCCGCGGAAGCGGCTCGTGAAGCCGCCACCGCCGCAAGCGGCGCCGCCTCCGCGGCCCGGACGGCCATCCGTGCCTCCTCTGCCGCGGTCGAAGCTTCGCAGCGGGCGTCCTGGGCGGCCACGGCTGCCTCACAGGCCGCTGCCGCCGCAGGCTCTGCGGCCACCCGCGCCTACCACGCCGCGATCGCCGCTTCGAAGGACGCTTCGAAGACCGCCGAGGCGAAGAACGCCGCTGTCGCCGCCCGGGACGCTGCCGCGAAGGCGAGCTCCGCGGCCAAGGCCGCCGACGACGCGGCCGTCGCGTCCGAGCAGTCCGCCACCGCCGGTCAGGCCGCTGCCGGCGCGGCGCGCAACGCCGCGGCCGCCGCCAAGGCATCCGCCCAGGCGGCCGCCGCCTCCGGCGTCGCGCAGGGCGAGGCGGCCGAGGCCAAGCGTCAGGCCGAGATCGCCTCGAGTGCCGCCAACCAGGCGACCAACGCCGCCTCTACGGCGCAGGCCCTCGCCTCGACCGCCGCGCAGGCCGCCCGCAAGGCGAACACCGCGGCCAACTCCGCGGCACGACACGCCGAGAAGGCCGCCGACGCCGCGGAAGAGGCCGTCAAGTACGCCGGCCAGGCCATCGACTTCGCGAACAAGTCCACCGCCCACGCCGACGAGGCGGTCAAGGCGGCCAACCTCGCGACGCAGGCCGTGGCCGACGCGATCGACGTGGAGAAAAACGCCCGCGCCGCCGAGGCGGCCATGCTGACGGCGGACAAGCTGCAAGGGATGAAGGAGGCAGCACAGCTCTTCCTCCTGGACAAGAACGAACGGGCGGCCGCCCTGAACAAGCGCTCCCAGGCACAGCAGACAGCCCAGGCCACCAAGGACCTGATAGCCAAGGCGGAGCAGGCCCTCGGAAACGACGACCTCACCGCTGCCGCCACTCTCGGCCGCCAGGCGGCCATCGCGCTGCTGGACTCGAAGGGCAGTTGGACCCGCCAGGCCGCCCGCTTCGCACTCGCCGGCTCCGACTACGACGTCCACTCCTGGATCGACCTCGACCGGATGCTCGCCGAGTCGCAGGACGACCGCGAAACCATCCTCTTCATCGCTCAGGTCTCCGAGCCCGCCGTGGCGAAAGCGGCGATGCAGGCACTCGCCGGCGGCACCCCCGCGCAAGGCGACTTCAACACCGGCGGCGTCATCAGGTCGCGCGCCGAGGACAACAGGATCAACATCCTCAAGATCCTCCACGAGAGGCCCGGAAAGGCCGTCGTCAAGGCCGCCAATGACGCGCTCGACGCCAACACGCCCAAGGCCCTCCAGAAGTTCTTCGACGAGGACCTGCCCAAGGCCGTCGAAGAGGACGACGCCGTCAGGACCATGAAGATAATCTCTGAAGGTGGCGCGTACTCCAGAGCCTATGGTGAGGTAGCCATGGAAGGTCCGGCGTGGCTGCGGCGGCGGTTTGTGGAGTCCGTGCAGTACCAGGCCGCCCAGCTCGACTACGACTCCCTCAGCCACGCCGCCGCCATGCAGGCGACCATCGCATCCGCGGCCAAGGCCGCCCACGACGCGCAGAAGGACGCGGCACTCGCATCCAAGGTCGCGGCAGACGCCCGGGACGCGGGGCAGAAGGCGCAGGAGTGGGCCGACAAGGCGGTGGCATCGGCGAAACTGGCCGACGACTTCGCGCTCAAGGCCCGGCAGCACGCCGACTCGGCGGACAAGTCGGCCGCTGACGCCCGGACTTCGGCCAACAAGGCCAAGGATGCCGCCGCCACCGCGCAGAGCGCCTCCCGAGCGGCCAATCACTCCGCCAACCGCGCCATCGACGCGGCCCGCAGCGCATTGGCGTCCTCATACAGCGCGCAGGCATCCGCCGCCAACGCCCACCAGGCCGAACTCGCCGCAGGCCGGGACGCCAAGACAGCTGCCACCGCAGCGGCCCAGGCCCGCCAGATCGCGGCGGACAAGCGGACGGCGGAGGTACAGGAGGCCGCGCGCGTCGCCGCCGAGCAGGCACAGAGGGACCGGGACGCCAACCGCAACCCCTCCGACACGTCGCACAACGACACGGTCAATCCCAAGGGGAGCGAGCCTGGCAAGGACGAATGGTGGAACGACGCCAAGTGGTGGGCTGACACCGCCGAAAAGGTGAGCGTGGCCGCAGGACTCCTGGCGGCGGGCTTCGCCGTCTCCTGCCTGTTCTTCCCGGCGGCGCCCGTCCTCGGCAGCATCGCCGCGGTCTGCTTCGGTGTCTCCGTCGTCGCCTCCGGAGTCAGCGCGATCGCCTCCGGGATCGAGTACGGGTTCAGCAGCGGCGCATTCGCCTCGTCCGCGGGCCGCGCGGCTCTCGGGCTCGTCACCCGTGGTGGCGGACGAGCCGCCGCCACGGTGGCCAAGCCGGTTGTCCGGACCGTGGAAAAGGCCGCGGGGACGGCCTCCAAGCTGCTCCACGCACTCGCCTCCTGAACGAAGTGCTCCCGGCAAGGACCTGACGTACGTCCAGAGGGCGCGCGCCCGGCCGACCACCTGCCGAATCGTTTCAGCGCGCGCCTTCACCCCAGATGGCCACGACTCCCACCGAAAGAAGACATGTATCCATCACGCAGGAGACACATACTCTCCGGCCTCCTCCTCGCACTGAGCCTGACCGCTACGGGGACCGCCGCTGCCGATGCCGACCGGGCTGAGCCTCCCCTCAGGCCGAGCGCCCTCGCTGCGAGCGGCACCGGCAGCGGGACACCGCCGGTGCCCTCCACTGACGTGAGCGGTCACGGAAAGACCCAGCCCGCCATGCTGAGTTCCGGGGAGAAGTGCGAGCCGACGCCCGCCGGCTCGCCGGAGCGCGAGGCAGGTGCCGTGGAGGCGTGTGTCACGACGAGCGCCACGCCATTGTCCTCCGCCGCACGCAAGCCCCGCGCCGCCGCGCCGCCGGCGTCCGCGCCCGCTGCCACGGCCGACGCGGGCAGCTGTGCCATCACGACGCCAGGCATGTGGTGGCACAGCCGTTATGGGTACTGCGTGCACAGTCTGACCGTGCTCTACACGCTCAAGGACACCAACGGAGCCGAGGTCGGCACCGGAACGCTGAACGTTTCGAGCAGCGCCGTCCTGCCGGCCAAAGGCACGACGTGGAGTGAGCTCGTCTCGGTGACGATGACCGGTGCCACGGGGGCGGTCACGGAGCTGGATCTGCGGTTCAGGGGCAGTTGCTCGGACGGGTGCAGGGTCACCAGCTCCCCCAAGTGGACGGGCAGGCGCATCATCAAGAACCAGGTCATCTCCGGCAAGGTGGCCTACGCATCCACCCCGGCTCCCGGCACTCAACTCGACTTCACCACCTCGTACGAGTTGTTCGTAACGGCGCCCGGCGCACAGATCACCGACCCGAGCGCCTCCTGGAGCAACCCGGAGAAGATCCGCTGCGACGACTCCGTGCGCGACACGACGAGCGCCGGCGCGCCCGATCCCGGCTGCGTCGTGCCCAGTTACATGCCGGTCGTCAGGATGAGCGACCAGCAGGGCCCGTCGGGGGCAGGGGCCGCCGCGGCCAGCTATCTGTGGGCCCAGACCAACCTCGCGGGCTGGGGACGCGACAAGCCTCTGACCCGGGCCAAGGGCGACGTGGCCGGCCGAGCTGCTCGCACCTGCGCGAGTTTCCATGCTCGGGCCGACCTTGTTGCGACGGACATTTGCGATGAGTTCCCCTTCGCGGCCACCCGAGAAGGAGGAATCGACGGTGCCCGGTGTGCCGAGGTCCTGCCCCGTCACAGCACCAGCGGAGGATGGGTCGTCGACGTGCTGGACGGCGACACGAGCAGCGCTTGCACACGCGCTCACGTTCCACTCGCAGATAAGCAGGCTGCTGTGGTCCAGCTCACCGATGGCTTCACAAGCCAGCGAGTTGTGCAAGACGAACAGTTCAGTCTTCTGGTATCCGGTTCGCTCGCGGAACCAAAGGCCGTCTGTCGTCAGAACGCCCCAGCCGAGTCGGTGCCCAACGGCGATGGGTGGATCAAGAACACCACGGAACCGGTCCCGCACATCGACAAAACCACTACACCGCTGGGTCCCCCCGGTGCGCGGGCTAGCGCGGCTCAGGCATGTCTGGGTTCGTCGATAAGCGAAGGCAGTGAAGCGGTAGGGAAAATAACGGGTTGGGAGGACGCCGAGTTGTTCCGCAGCAACAGCACCGCACACAAGGCCACCCTCGCCCGATGCCACCTGATCGCCAGGGCTCTCGGAGGAAAGGGCAAAGTGCGAGACGGCGGTCAGATCAATCTTGTCCCCTGTTGGCAGTCCGGGATGAACACCGGAACGCCAAGCATGCGGACTTATGAAGCCGTGACTCAACAGGCGGCCAAACCCGCGAAGAGCGAGGGCATCCTCGGTCCGAACGACGCCATCCTCTACGAGGTGACGCCTGACTATCTGAACGCCGACAGCACGATTCCCCAGGGTGTCAAGGTGACCGCTAGGGTCGAGCGTTCGGACGGAACCTCGCAACCGCTGTTCCCCGATGCCTACATCCCCAACACGTACAAGGACAGTGGACAGCTGAACCTCGGAAACTAGCCCACCTGATCTGCGTCTCGGGAGCCAGAATGAGCCGTACCACTCCGCCGCGGTCGATCGATGTCACCACCTTCTTTCCTCAACTGGCCCCGCTGGCGCGTCCAGCGACCCGGTTGCACCCGCGCCCCGGGGCTCCGACGCCGCGCGACAGTTCCGTCGGCGGGCCGCTGTTGTGGCCCGCCGACGAGCCGTGGGCTCACTGCGACGAGTCACACGGCGGGCCCGGGCCCGTGGCCATGGTGCCCGTGGCGCAGCTGTACGTACGTGACGTGCCCCTGCTGCGGACGCCCGGGCGGGCCGATCTGCTCCAGGTGCTGTGGTGCCCCTTCGACCATGAGCCGGACAACAGGCCGCTGACGGCACTGTTCTGGCGTACCGCCGCCGAGGTCACGGAGGTCATGGCCGCGCCGCCCGAGCCGTTCGATGTGGAGTACGAGGGATATGTGCCCGAGCCGTGCCTGTTGGCGCCGGAGGAGGTCACGGACTACCCGCACCACATGGAACTGAGCGCGGAGTTGCAGCAACAGCTGGCCGACTGGAGCCGGTGGGAGGGCGCTGGTGTCGACAGCACGTACGCTCCCGCCCCCGAGGAGTTCTACGGGGATGAGCTTTCCGTAGTTCCCGGCTGGAAGGTAGGCGGGTGGAGCCGTTGGGGCCTCACGGATCCCGTCCCCCGGGTCTGCACTGCCTGTGGGACCGAAATGGAGCCGCTGTTGACCATTGCCTCGTCCGAATGGTCCTCGAACAACCGTGGTTGGATTCCTTACGAAGATCAGGACCGCTCCCACGCATCCGCCGACAACTACGCACCGTGGAACCCGACCCGACTCGACCTGGCCCGGGGCTACGATCTCCAGCTGCACATCTGCCCCGTCTCCCCGGAGCATCCGCACCTCGGCCTGATCCAGTAAGGCCCCCCGGTCAACGGGCCGCTCGTCACGGCAGGAGTTCGACGTAGCCGTCCGTCCCATGGACGCGGATGCGTTGGCCGTCCTGGATCAGGCGGGTGGCGCCCTCCACGCCCACGACCGCCGGGAGGCCGTATTCGCGGGCGATCACCGCGCCGTGTGTCATCAGGCCGCCCACCTCCGTGACCAGACCCGCGATGCCGACGAACAGCGGGGACCAGCTCGGGTCGGTGAAGGCCGTGACCAGGATGTCGCCCGCTTCGAGATCGGCCTGCTCCATGTCCAGGACGACCCGGGCCCGGCCCTCCACGGTCCCCGCCGAGACGGCGACGCCGGGCAGGGCGCCGGCCGGAACGTCGTCGCGGCGGTAGGCCCCCGTCAGGGCTTCGCCGTCCGAGGTGAGGACGCGGGGCGGGGTGAGGGCGTGGTGTGCCCGGAAGGTCTCCTCGCGCTGCCGGATGAGCCGCGGGTCGACGGGCCGGCCGGAGCGTACGGCGTCGTGGAGCTCCGCGAAGGTGAGGTGGAAGGCGTCCTCCGGGGTGGTGAGGACCCCTGCCGTCACCAGGCGTTCGGCCTCCGCCAGCAGGGCGCGCTTGTAGACGAAGTAGCGGCTGACGATGGCGTACTTGGGGTACTCCCGGTACCCGATGAAGGTACGGACCCGGTCGATCATCCGCTTGGTCTCGTCCGCCTTGCGCTCCCCGCCCGGCAGGGCCCGCAGGCGGGACAGTACGTCCTGCTCCTTCGCGTACGCCTTCCGCCGCCCCTCCTCGAAGCGCCGCGCCGCCGCGCCCGGCTCGGAGGTGCGGACGTGGTCGAGGATCACGGGGACCAGTGCGCTGGGGTGCTCGCGCCAGCGCGGCCTGGTGATGTCGATCTCGCCGACGCAGCGCATGCCGTACCGGTCGAGGTACGCCTCGATCACGTCGCGGGCCTCGGGGCCGCCCGGGAGCCCGGCCAAGCCGTCGAGGAAGGCGTCGTCCTGTACGCCACGCAGGAAGGCCACGACCTCCGGCAGGGGGCGGATGACGTCCGCCACCTCGAGCAGCGCCAGCCCCATCTGCGAGGTGATGTTGCCGGGAGCGGAAAGGGTGAGTGTGTCGGCGGCGTTCTTCTCGCCCAGCCACTCCCCCAGCCGGTCGTTGAGCCACCAGGTGGCCTCCATGCCCGCCATGATCACCTGGATGCTCTCCGGGTCGCTGAGGAGGCGCTTGTGCTCCTCGAACGCCTCCAGCAGGAAATCGAAGAGGGCCGGGCCGGTCTTCGTCCGGATGTCGTCTTCGAGGGCGGCGAGGGCGGTACGGCTGCGCTCGATCAGGGTGGTGACGACGGCCGGGTCGGTTTCGAGGGGGGCGGGCGCGCCACCACCGGCGCCGCCGGGCGGCGGGCCGCCGGGGCCCGGGGCAGGCGGCGGTGCCGGGGCGAAGTCCTTGCGGTCGAGGACCGTCTCCAGCGCGTCCCGGACCAGCGGATCGCCCTTGCCGAGGGCGTCGAGCAGGGCTTCGCGGCTCGCGGGCGAGGCCAGGCGCGCGGTGACGTCCACGAAGAGCCGCCCGCCGGCCTCGTGCATCGCCACCATGGCGGTCAGCTGCCACATGGAGTACCCGAGCGGCTTCATGGGGTCGGTCATCATCTGCCCGTGGCCCACGGAGACGTACACCCGGTCGTCCTGAGCATCGCTTTCGCGCACCGGGACGGGGACGGGGACGGGGAACAGCGTCGTGATCGGACGGCTCTGCACGATCACGAAGTCATCGCCCACCAGGCACCATTCGATGTCCTGCGGCCGGCCGAAGTGCGCCTCGATCCGCCGCCCGAGCGCGACCAGCCGTACCGCCTGCGCGTCCGTCAGCGCCGGCTGCTCCCGCCGCCCCGCCTCGATCGCCACCTCCTGCGTGCCGCCGGCCGGCAGGGCGGTGAGGGCGCGCGGCTTGGCGGCGATCTTCCGGGTGACGACCTCGCCGTCGCGCACGGTGAAGACGTCCGGGTTCAGCAGACCGGAGACCAGCGCCTCGCCGAGGCCGAATCCGGCGTCGACGGTGGCGACCTTCCGGTTGCCGGTGACGGGGTCGGCCGTGAACATCACGCCGGACGCCTCCGGCGACACCATCCGCTGCACGACGACGGCCATGTGGACGGTCCGGTGGTCGATGCCGTTGCGCCGGCGGTAGATCACGGCGCGCTCGGTGAACAGCGAGGCCCAGCAGCGGCTGATGTGCTGGAGGATCGCCGTCCGCCCCACGATATTGAGGTACGTGTCCTGCTGACCGGCGAAGGAGGCCGTCGGCAGATCCTCGGCGGTGGCACTGGAGCGCACGGCGTAGGCGGCGCCTTCGCCGGACCGGGCGAGGGCGTGGGTGATCGCGGCGGTGAGGTCGTCGGGGATGGGGGTCTCTTCGATGGTGCGGCGGATCTGCGCGCTGAGCGTACGGATCGACTCACGGCGGTCGTCGGCGGCGTCGGGGACAGCGGGGCTGTCGGGTCCGGCGGAGCTGTCCGGGCCGAGGTGCGCCAGCCGGTCGAGGAGGTCGGCGAGCCGGGGCGCCTGCCCAACGATGCGCTGGAAGGCATCGGTCGTCACGCAGAACCCTCCCGGCACACGGACCCCATCGATCCGGGACAGCGCACCCAGGTGCGCGCCCTTCCCCCCGACGGCTGCCGCCTGCGTCTCGTCCACCTGGTGGAGGTCCCACACGTACTGCTCGTTCACTGCGATTGCCTCCGGGGCGGTCGTGGCTCGGAGGCATGATTCTGCGCCGTACCCGGGGCCTTGCGGCAAGCCCCCGGGTGCGCTATAAGTTGAGAGTGGCAAGGAGAGCGCTCTCCTTGCCTTTGTCGTTTCCGGGGCCTGCCCCGCCGCCCGGAGTAGGTTGGCGCGAGACAGCGCCCCCGCGGGCCCGGCCGCTGGTACGGGTACCGGCGCCGAAGGGGCAGCCAGCCCCGGCACGGCACGGCACACGGGGGGGGCGAAGGACGGGGCACCGGTGCCCGGCCGTTCCCCTGTCCGCCCCATGAGGAGTGGAACACCATGGCTCGCGACAGGAGCTACGAGGAGTTCGCCGCCTGGTACGACCAGGGCAGCGCGGACAACGTCTACAACACGCTGCTGGACCGGCCCGCGGTGCAGAGCAAGTGCCCACCGCTCGCCGGGCGGCGCGTCCTGGAGGCAGGCTGCGCCGGCGGGCGGCTGACCGAGTGGCTGGCGGACCAAGGCGCCGCGCGGGTCACCGCGCTGGACGCCAGCCCGACCCTGGTCGAGCTGGCACGGAAGCGGCTGGCCGGGCGGGCCGACGTACGGGTGCACGACCTGCGGGAGCCCCTTGACTTCCTGCCCGACGCGTCCGTCGACGTGGTGGTGTCCTCCCTCACCCTGCACTACCTGGAGGACTGGGTCCCGGCCCTGTCCGAGTTCCGCCGGGTGCTGGCGCCCGACGGCACCGTGGTGCTCTCCACGCACCACCCGCTGAACGACTTCGAGATGTCCCCCAGCGGCGACTACTTCCGCGTGGAGGAACTCCGGGACGAATGGCCCAGCTTCGGGCCGCCCACCCCGGTCGTCCGCTTCTTCCGTCGGCCGCTCGGGCGCATGGTCTCCGACGTACACCGTGCCGGTCTCGTCCTGCGCGAACTGTACGAACCGCGGGCGGACCCGGCCCGCCGCGAGGAGTTCGGCCAGCGCTTCGACAAGCTGTCGCGCAAGCCGTGGTTCCTCGTCCTCGTACTCGGCCGCCCCGACGCCCTCGCCGCGGACGGGAGCTCGGGCAGCCCCGGGTAATCCCGCCCCATGAGTACAGGCACCTCCTGAGGAGCGGGCGGACCAGGGAACTCCCGCCGTGCGAAGGTACGTTGAACGACATGACACACACGCCGACCGCGGGCGCCGCGCCGGACTCCGGGACCACTCCTGCCCATCGGCCGCGGACCGCGAGGGCGGTGGCCGTCGCCGCGGTCGTGCTGACCGGCCTGCCGATCGTCGTCCCCTGGCTGTACGAGCGTCCCCTGCTGCTGGCCCTGTACGTGCTGCTGCTCGCCGCCCTCACGGCCGGCGCGTTCCTCACCCGCTCGCCCGCCGCCACGCGCGTGGTACTCACCGCCGACCTCGTGCTCGGCATCACCCTCGTCACCGGGCTGGGTACCTGGCCCGCACCACTGGGCCTCGCCGCGGTCGTCGTCCTCGCGGGCGGCCGCCTTCCGCTGTTCCGCGAGGGCCGCGCGTGGCTGCGTACGGGCGTCGTCAACCGGCAGGTCGTCTGGCTCACCGTGGCCACGGTGGTGGTCAGCGGAACGGCGCTGGCCACATGGGCATGGCTGACGGACCCGTCGGGGGGTGCGTACCTGACGTCACTCCGGCAACAGCCGCTGCTGCTGGGGCTGCTGGGGATCCTGGCCTTCTCCCTGATCAACTCGTTCTGCGAGGAGGCCGTCTTCCGCGGCGTCTTCCAGACGGAGCTGACGACGCTGATGGGAGCGTTCCCGGCGCTCATCACCCAAGCCGTCTCCTTCGGGCTGCTGCACATCACGGGCTTCCCCTCGGGCGCCGCGGGCGCGGTCCTGGCCGGCATCTACGGACTCATGCTCGGCCTCGTCCGCGAACGCAGCCGGGGCATGGCCGCGCCGTACGTGGCCCACGTCTGCGCGGACATGACCATCGGCCTGCTGGTCCTGACGGCTCTGTGAGGGGGCGGGCATTGACTGCGGTGGCGCGGTGCGGCGGCGGTAGTAGGCGATCGCCAGAGCGATGGTGATGGGGCCCCAGGCGGCGAGGGGGGCGACGCATACTCGCGCGAGCGCCTCCCAGGCGCCGTTGGCGTAATCGACCGTGTCGATGACGCCGTACGAGGAGAGTTCGCGGCCGCCGCCGATCGGGAGGGTGGTGAACAGGAGGGTGAGGATCAGGCCGCCGACGACGGCCGGGCCCGTGGCGGCCAGCGGGTGGACGCGCCGGCCGCCGATGAGCGGGATCCAGGCGGGCGCCACCTCTCCCCAGCCCCGGACCAGCCCGAGGGTGAGGATCGCGGTCGCTTCCGACAGCACGCTGAGCGTGAGGACGTACGGGATGCTCACCCAGTAGGGCGGCATGCCGGCCTCCTGCACCTGCCCCATCTCGAAGTGCACGGCGAAGGGCAGCCGCCACAGGCACGACGGCAGCAGGAGCAGCGGAAGCGCGTAGGCCAGGCGCATGGCCCAGCGGGGAACGGGGAGCTCGGTGTCACCGACGGGCGGGGGTGCGTGGAGGAGCTTCGGCTTCATGGCTTCATCGTTACGAGACGCGCACGAGCCGGGATCGCTCCCGGGGGCCGAACCGCTCCCCCGTGTGGGGGATGCCGCCCCGGGCAGCGTCCCCCGGACGGCGGACACCCGCCTGCGATCGCGCCCGGGCGACCGTGCCCCCCCAGCGATCGCACCACCGCCATCGCAGCACCGCGATCGCAGCCCCCGTACGCGCGCCGCGCAGGCCCGCGCCGCTCAGGCCAGGAAGCGTTCCACGGCCGCGCGGGCCCGGGCGTTCGTGGCCGCGGCCGTCGCGAGGGAGCGGGCCAGGGCCTCGATCCACTCGTCCAGCTCGACCTGGCGCCGCGAGAGCACGATGCCCCGTACCTCGTGCAGGACCTCCCCGACCATCCGTCCGCGCTCCGTCCGCAGCGCGAGCCGCCGCTCGCCGAGGGCCACGTCCACTTCTACGACGGAACCCTCGCGCCCGGCCATCCGTTCCGCGAAGGAGCGCGTGCGCCGGACCCGTACGGCGCCGGGCGGCAGCGAGTCCGCCAGGTCCGCCGACAGCACCTGTGCGTAGAGGTTCAGGTCGGCGCTGTCCCGGCGCAGCGCAGCGGCCAGCAGCTGCACATCGTTCCCGGGCATCGACTCAGCCATCAAGGCTCACCACCACGGCCGGCCGGTCGATGACGTGGTCGTCGCGCAACGGCCGTACCGCCGTCCCGATGGCGAAGAACTCGGTGGTGTGGCCTCCCCAGCCGTGCGAATGCTGCCTCAGCTGCACCCCTACGATGCCCTCGGCCTCCAGTGCCTCGCCCTCCGCCCGCATCCGGCTCATGGCCAGTTCGCGCGCCTCGTAGAGAGCCTGGGTGAACGGCTCGATCTCGACATTGCGTCCGGCACTGCCCAGCACCTGGGCGAAACGCTGATGTGCCACGTGGTAGACGCACGAGCCCATGACCAGGTCCAGCGGCGCGTACCCGGCCCGGATCAGCGTCCAGAACTCCTGGCCGGAGAGGTCCGAAGTGAACGGCTTGCCCTTGTTGTTGAGCCATGTCCCGGCCGGTCCGGGGTCTGCGCCGTCCGCCTTGACCGCCGTACCGACCGCGATGAACTCGACGACGTCCGACCCGAATTCCTTGGCCTCGATGTCCAGCCGCACGCCCACGACCCCGTCCGCCCCCAGCGCGCTCGCCTCGGCCTCCATCCGGCTCATCGCGAACTCGCGCGCCTGGTACATGGCCTGCGAGAGCTTGGTCAGCTCCTGGTTCTTCGACCACCGGCCGATCTGGAGGCCGACGTGGTAGACGGAGGTGCCGAGGACCAGACCCAGCGGGCGGAAGCCGGCCTCGCGCACCAGCAGGAACTCGTTCACCGACAGGTCGGAGGTAAACAGCCCGCCCTTCTCGGCCGGTTCGGGCCGCGCGAGCCGACGCATGGCGTCCTCGGCCGCACCCTCGTCCGCCGACTGCACGGCTTCCCCCAACACGTCCCGCCCCGTTCGTCCGGTCATCTCAGCGCTCTCGCTCCAGTCTCATGATGGTCAGTGGTGGTCTGGGACCCGCAGGCCGCCCGGTGCGGCCGAACCGGGCGATCGCCGTGCCGACGAGGACCGCCTCGGCGGTGACGTCGCGCGTCGACCCGTACGCGGGGCACTCCTTCTCCTCCACGCGCAACTCCACGTCGTCCACCACCACCCCGTCCCCGCCCTGCCGCGCCGTGTCGACGACCAGCTGCCTGCGCGCCTCCCGCCGGACGTGGCTGACCAACTGCGTGTACCCGTCGACCTCTTGGTTCCTGCCGACCAAGGAGGGGACCCGGAAGGAGGTGCGCCAGTCGTCGTGGCGGATCGCGAGGGCGATACCGAAGGCCAGTCCTACGGGAACCCACCCCGACCCGATGAGCGCGGCGAAGTCCTGGCCGCTCAGGTGCGAGGTGAACGGCGTACGAGGCCGGATCCGCGAGCGGGCCCGGACGGCCGTCCCCCGCACGGTGAACTCCAGCCCATCTGCGAGGAATTCACCCACGTGCAGCTCCACACCCACAATCCCGTCACCGCCGAGCGCTCCGCATTCGGCCACCGCGCGCGCCAACGCCGCCCGACGCGCGGCGTACATCGACCGCACCAGCGGCGCCAGGGAAGGCGCCCATCTCGACGACGGCACCACCGTGTTGTCGTCGCCGACCGACCACTCCCCCGGACACCCCCAGGCGCCGGTGTACCCGATGCTGAATACGGCCGTACCGAGCACCTGCCCGACCGGCTCGAACCCGACCCCGCCCACCGCCGCGAACTCGCCGCCCGAAAGCCCCGAGTCCCAGACGCCCCCCGACACTCCGGCATTCCCCCGGTACGTCATCCACTCCCGCCATCGACCTCACACCCACCCGCGCGAACCGCGCCCCCGTCCGGGCAGATTATGTCACCGGTGAGCTACGGAGGTGGGGGGACCCGGCGGCCTCCTCGGCATCCGAGGGGGCCGCTTTCCACGTCGACCGGGAGCGTCAGGTCCCGGGCCGGGTCAGCAAGGTAACGGCCAAGGACGGCGCGGACCGGCGCGGGTGCCCTCCGGGGAACCAGTCCCCGCCAGGGCCCCGCACCGGCCCGCCCGCCTAACCGCCCGTCAGGGGGCGTCGATGAGGACCCGGCCGTCGGTCGGCACGGTTGCGGCGAGGCCGTTCGCGTACGCGTTCTGCACGCGGGAGCGCTCGGTCGTGTTGGGCACGGCGTTGGTGCAGGCCGTCCCGGCACTGGACCCGGACATCAGCTGGGAGCACGGCCCCGGCTTGGTGTCCGGGAGGCCCAGGCTGTGGCCCAGCTCGTGGGCGGCGATGCGCGTCTTGTCGTACCCGTCGCTCACGGCCTGCGCGCCGAGTTCGACGCGCACCTGTCGCCCGGGACGGACCGGGCCGAGGGTGGCCTGCGGCCAGCCGGTGGTGGCCACGATGACGATCTCGGCCCGGACGCCGGGCGCGGCCTTCACCAGCCGCACGTTGCTGACGTTCGCGTTCCAGGAAGCGACCCCGGCCGTGATGGCCGCTTCCCAGCCGCCGGCGCGGCTGTCGTCGTAGCGGAGCGTCACTGCGGCTGCGGCGGAGTCCGGTACGGGTGCGGGTGCCGCGGTCGCGGCGGTTGCCGCCGCGAGAACCAGCGCGGCGGCGGAGGTGCCGACTTTCAGCCAGGTACCCAGAGTCATGGTCGTCTTCCTTCACGCGTGGGGGGCCCGGCCCCCGCTGGGGCCGGGGCACCGGAGACGCCGCCATCTCCCGCCTGTGTCCCGCGCGTTCGGACAGCCGCCCCTCCGGAGCCTTAAAAAGCTAGCCCCGCACCCCACCAACCCGTCATGCACCTGCCAGCCATTTCCGGCAACACATCCCGCCGACGCCCGGCCAGCGGGCAGCCCCCTCCAGACCCGGCCCCACGGACTCTAGAACCACGAATCGATTCGGCCTGGCGAAAAGCCCGCAACCGGCAGGAACTAGGTCTTGTCCGGCCGATCATGGAGTTGAGCCGGCAGATGCTCTGCATACGGGGTGGCTCGCTTGGGCCGGCCAGGATGGTTGCAGAGTAGTCCTGCTGGGGTCACACCCGCTGTGTTCGGTGGCCACTGTCCTGGCTTCTCATGTTGGGCATGGGGGGCGGATTCCTGGGGGACCTCTCTACCAGAGGCAACGGTGTCAGCCCACACAACTAGGGTTGCTGACCACCGACCTCAAGGGGCTTCACCATGAGCATTCATCCCGACGTCGCCGTACTGCTCGACCTCGTGCCAGCAGACTTCGCAGGCGGTGAGCAGATCGACTGGGCTGCGGCCGAAGTCGCGCTGGGCACCAGGCTACCGAGTGACTACAAGGCTTTGCTGGACACGTACGGCGTGGGTGATATCGGAGAGCTCGTCATTCTGCCCCCGCTCCCGAGTGACGTGCGCGGGTGGGAAGGGTGTCACATCGGAGGCATGACGGACGGCCTGCGCGGGCTCTGGGAGGACCGCGCAGGAGTCCTAGACGTGACGCTGGGTGCCGAGGCCGTCCTGCCCTGGGGTTCCGGGATGAACGCCAACGAGATGGCTTGGCTCAACAACGACCCAGATCCGGATAAGTGGCCTGTCATAGCTTGGCGCCGGCACCACTTGTGGGGCGAGTCGCCGTGGGCCCTGTTCGACTGCAACATGGTCCAGTTCATCACCCGCATGATGCTGGGCCAGTTCGACGCCTGCCCTCTCGGCGATGCGTCGCTCTGGAAACGGACAGACACCTTCGTCAGCTGGCGAGAGCAACATCGACGGCTCAGGGCCGGACTGGACCCTGCCACGGGCGAGCCCAATCCCTACGCCCACATGTACCCCATCACCGAGGACTGGCCCTGATCAGGACCGGAGCCAGATCGCGAGGGCTGCCGCTGTCGCAGTGCCGAGGAAGACGTAACCGCGCTTGTCGTAGCGAGTCGCGACCGCCCGGTACTGCTTCAGTAGGTTGATTGCCCGCTCGACAGTGTTGCGCTTCTTGTAGCGGGCCTCGTCAAAGCCGGGCGGCCGTCCACCGCGTGCGCCTTTGCGCAGGGCGGGCCGCCTGGCTGTCGGTCTTCTCCGGGATGGTGTGGCGGATTCCCCGCCGTCGCAGGTACTCGCGGATGGGGCCGTTGCTGTAGGCCCTGTCGGCCGCAAGGCTGTCGGGCTTCTTGCGCGGCCTGCCCAGGCCAGACCTGGGCACCCGGATCTTCTCCAGGACCGGTTTGAACTGGGTGCAGTCGGCCCGCTGACCTGGAGTAACGATTAGGGACAGCGGGCGGCAGCGGCCGTCCGCGCTCAGGTGGAGCTTGCTGGTGAACCCGCCGCGCGAGCGGCCCAGGCCCTCACCTCCAGCACCACCTCCACCAAGCGGGCGACGAGACTCTGCCACGGCGCCTCGTCCTGGTGTTCCATCCCTCCGGCCCCCCTTGATCCCGGGGCCGGAGGTGAGTCGGTGCGGGCCCCGGCTGCATGCTGATGCGCGCGGACGATGGTGGAGTCGACCGAGGTGTCCCAGTCGATCTCGCCTGCGGCGTCGGCCGCGGCCTGGACCTGCTGGAGCAAGCGTTCCCAGGTGCCGTCGGCCGACCACAGGCGGTGGCGTTCATAGACGGTCTTCCATGGCCCGAACCGTTCGGGCAGGTCACGCCACTGCACCCCTGTCCGCACCCGGTGCAGAATCCCGTCGATCACCTGCCGGTGATCCCGCCACCTGCCACAACGCCCGTTGCTGACTGGCAGGAACGGCCGCAGCCGTTCCCATTCGGCATCACTCAGATCGCCCCGCCCCATGCCCACAGGAACGTCTCGGGCATGGAGTAGTCACATGATCGGCCGGACAAGTCCTAGCCGAGGAGCGGCGAGGCTCGCCTACCAGACCCGGGCGCCGAGGTAGCCGCACAGCCGGGCCGGCGCCGTGCGCCGATCGGCTTCACGCCTCGTCTGCGTGGTCGGGCCTGGCGTTGCTGAACGCCGACGTCCTACCACCTGCGGCTCGGTGCGTGAGGTGGAAGTCCGTACGGGGGGCGCTCCTGCGGGGTCCGTCCTTCCTTCCCGTGCGGTTACCAGTGCTGCCAGGGCCCCAGGACTGTCAGCCCCACCTGCTCGGCGAGCCAGTGCGCGTACGGCTCCCTCCTCTGGCGGCCATCGGCGTCGAGGCTGCCGAGGACGTGAACGAGGACGGTGTGGTCGTCGGCCTGCTCGTCGACGTCACGCGTGGGCGTATTCAGGAGCAGCGTCACCTCGGCGTGCTTGGATTCGCCGTGCAAGCCGGCCTGGGGCGCATCAGGCCACCACAAGCCGGACCAGTTGATCTCGCCCCTGTTCGTGCCGATCGCCGCTAGGAACGCGTCCTCGACACTCCCCACCGGGACACCGTTCAGCGCGCACTCGACCGGCAGCCGCCCCTCGTACCCGGCCGGGTCGGCCGGCACGTCCGACCCCCGGACGGGATAGAACAGCGGCGGAAGGTCTTCCTCCCGTCGCACTCCGGCGCCCTCGTCGTCACCGGATGTCCCCTGGAACCCACCCTGGGGAAAGGCCCTCGCGACGCGTTGCACCTCGGCGACGGAGTCCAGGTACGCGCACACGGAGACCCAGGAGTCCTCGTGACAACCGACCTGCACGAGGCGCCGCGCCACACGGAGGGCGAACACGGGGTCAGGGGTACGGAAGACCGGGTAGGTGATGTCGTCAGACATGCCAGGACTGTGCCACGCTCTGCTGCTCCGTGTCTTCCACGAGGCAGGACGGGACGCCGCAACCACGCCGACGCCGCGGGTGGAGGCGGTCACGGGCTTGCGGACGGATCGGCTCGTGCAGCGCGTGAAGGCGGTGTGGGAGCGGGTGGGAACGGGCCCTGTGGGGGCCGGTCGTCGTGCCTGCCGGCACAGGGCTGGGAGGAGATGTCAAGGGTAGACGGCACTCGACGGACGTCTGGGGCGTTGGATGAGGGGGTGCTCGGGCATGGAGTTGGCTGGAACGGCGTGGCCTGACGGGTCGCCGGGGAAAGTGCTGGCGGTGGTGATGTTCGTGGCGTTGGTCTGCATGTTCTCCTGGGGTTTGTACCGGAAGAAGCGCTGATGACCTGGCCGACAGGATCCGGCAGAGACGGCCCAGGGCCTTTCTGGCGTGCCAACGAAGGAGGACGGCTTCACGGGGTACACGCGCATCCGGTACTCAAATAACTGGCACGACAGCCACTAAGGGTAGGGAGAACCAACGACGTGTCGCACATGCAGCTCTTGGCCAAAGGAGCGGGGCAGGGGACTCCGCCCTTCTGGATCATCGCCGTTATTTTGATAGTCATCGTCGGAGTGGCGTTTCTGGTAACAAGAGCGCGCAGGAAATAGGGCACGGGATCCAGGCCGCGCATCCTGGGGGCATCTGATCAAGCTTCGATATCAGAGCACAATGGGCTGCCAGCTGCCTGTCCACGCATCCGTGGTTGCGGGGCGGCGAATCAGTTTTCGGTGACGGGATACATGTCGGCGTATGGACTGGGTTCGCCAGTCAGTGGGTCCAGGCCGGCCCGCTGCCGTCGGAGTTGTTCCCGCCAGCTGACGAAGGTGCCCGTCCGGTTCCACAGCAACGCATCGCCGAGCGGACGGGCATCGAAGCGGCCCTGCATCATGCGGGTGATGAACTCGACCATTCCGCAGTCGAACAGCGCCCACGGCGACTCGTTCCACGTGTGCTGACGCCGCCAGACCACAACCGGCCATGTGTGTCCGGATCGGGATCGTTCATGAGCCAAGCCATCTCGTTGGCGTTCATTCCGGTGCCCCAGGGCAGGTCGCTCGGCGTGGGCGGCAGGATGATGGGCTCTCCGATGTCGCCCACACCATAGGTGTCCAGCAGTGCCTTGTAGTCGCTCGGCAGCCTGGCCCCCAGCGACGCTTCGGCGCGGCCCAGTCGATCCGCTCGCCGCCTACGAGGTCTGCTGGTACGAGATCGAGCAGTACGGCCAGATCGGGATGAACGGTCACGGTAGAAGTCACTGCGGTGTGACCAGCCACCTTAAGGGGTGCTGCAGAAGGTCGTTGTGGGCAGGTGGATAGGTTGCCTGGCGTGCACTTTCACCGGGCCATGGTGAGGTTGCGCATGGTGGACGGCGGGGTGCGGCACGATCAGGCCGGTGCCAGGATAGGCGTCCGGATGACGCGGTGCCCGCGGCCCGTGCTGGCAGATACGACTTCCGCCGGACGTGGGCGTCGGCTTCGTTTCCGGATACAGCCCGCAACACCGAACCCATGCACGCAAAATGCCCGGGGACAACTTTCGTGAGCCACCCCTGAGCTTGAGGGCGGAGTGGAGCTTGCGGGCGTTGTCGAGGGCCTTGGGGCCGGTGGCGGATGGTGGAGCCGAGCTCTTGGCGGGCCAGGGTGGGACGACACGGTCGCGGCGGCCGGCGGGGACGGCATCGGCTTTGCGGAAGTCCCCGGCGGTCGGGGCGGCGTTGAGCTGGTCGGTGCGGGCGATGAGCCGCTCAGGTCTTGGGGCAGCCAGTCGCCGAACCTGGCCCCCGGGGCGCACGCGGCGGTGGTTGTGGCCGGGCATTGCGGGCCAGTACGGCGACGTTGGCGCCGGAGGCTTCGCAGCATTCGGGTTCGGCGGTGCCCAGTCGGCGCCGACGTACTGGGCCGCTTCACCGAAGCGCCCCGTGTGAACCGGGGCCGGAAGGTCTCGTCACGGGCACGCTCGGGGGCGATCAACTTGAGCGCGACGGTACGGTCGAGGCGCAGGTCTTTCGCGCAGTAGACGACGGGCCAGACCCACCGCGGCCGATCATGCGATCCGCCCGGTAGCGCCGTGGATCGGGACGGGCCCGTGAGCGGGCCCGCCCGGGCGTTGTGGTTAGTTGTCGTCGTTGCCGCCGGTGCCGCCGTTGCCGCCGAAGCCGCCCGTGGTGCCGCAGCCGGAGCCGAGGCAGAGGCCGCCGTCGCCGCCGTTTCCGCCCCTGCCGCCGTCGCCGCCGGGCAGGGCGACTCCGCCGTTTCCGCCCTTGCCGCCGTTGGCGCTGCCGTTGCAGGTCCCGGCGCAGATGCCGCCTCTGCCGCCGTTCGTACCGTTGCCGCCCGGCACGCCCGTGGTGCCGTTGCCGCCGTTGGCGCTCCCGTTGCACAGCCCGGCGCAGATGCCGCCGTGGCCGCCGTTCGTACCGTTCACCGATCCGTTGCAGTTGCCCGCGCAGATCCGGTCACCGACGCGCACGCTGCCCTTGTCCACCTTGACGCTGCCGAGCACCGCCCTGCCGTCGAAGCGGCCGCCGCCGGGACGCGTGTCTCCGCTGCCGACGGCGGAGACGGTCTGGGCCGAGGGGGCCGAGGCCGGGGCGGCGGAGGCGGCCGGGGCGATAGCACCCGCACCGATCAGGGTCGCGGAGACTATGAGGCCGAGCCGGAACTTCGTGGATCGCGTACGCATGAGATTCTCCCTTGGCTGGAATGGCATTCCGTGACGCGGCTGCGCTGTCCTGCTTCCCGCGTTTCTGTCGTGTGGGCCCGATCGATGTACGGGCTTTCCTTGCCCTCAGGTATTCGCCGACGCCCCGGCCATTTGTGCACCGGGGCGTCGGTGGCCTCACGAGCGGATGTCGTCAGCCATCAGGGCGAACCAGTCGCCGTCGACGTAGTACTTCTTCCAGGTGTCGATCTGCTTTTCCGAGATCTTGTACTTGTCGGCGATCTTCTTCGAGGTCTCTTCCTCGTCGTCGGCCGCCAGCACGACGATCGCTATGCGCATCTTGTCGAGCGGGGTGAGGTCCGCCTTCGACTTGTCGGGCAGGTCCTTCAACGTGAAGCAGCCGACCCCGCCGGGCTGACCGGGCTCGCCCGGCTGGCCGGGCTCGCCGCCCCGGCCGCCCTTGCCGCCCTCTCCGCCCTTGCCGCCGGCGCCGCCGAATCCGACGCAGTGTTCGGGCCGGTCGGCCGGGGCCGAGGCGCTGATGTTCGTGGGGGTGTGGGACTGCGACGCCTGCGCGGCGCACGCCGTACCGGTGACGAGGGCCAGGGAGGCCGTGGCCAGGATGATCGGACGCTGCCAGGACTTCGTGAACATGAGGGGTTTCTCCGTTTCGGCACATACCGAGAGGGGGGTGGAGGGTGGGGGTGGAGGCTCGAATGCCTCCACCCCGTTGAGCCGGGTCCTACGTCGAGCGGTCAGAAGCCGAGCGGCCAGAGGCCGAGCGGTCAGAAGAGGCTGCCGCCACCGGCGCCGCCGTTACCGCCGGCGCCACCGAACAGGCCACCGAAGCCGCCGTTGCCGGCCTTGCCGCCGTTGCCTCCGTTGAAGATGCTGAAGCCGCCCTTGCCGCCGTTGCCGCCCTTGCCGCCCTTGATGAAGCCGTCGCCGCCCCCGCCGCCGCCACCGGCGTTGCCGCCCTGGAGGCCACCGAAGCCGCCGTCGCCACCGTTGCCGCCGGCGCCACCGACGCGGCCTTCGCCACCACCGCCGCCACCGCCACCGGCGCCGCCGACCAGGAGGCCGTCTCCACCGGCACCGCCGTTGCCGCCCTTGCCACCGGTGCCCAGGACGCTGCCGCCACCGGATCCACCGGCGCCACCGGCACCACCGACGAGGCCGCCGCTGCCGCCCTTGCCGCCGTCGCCTCCGGCGCCTCCGCCGTTCGGGAGGGCCGTAGCGACGTGGGAGGTCACCGGAGCGGCCGAGGCCATGGACGCGGGAAGCACAACTCCTCCGGTGACCACAGCGGCCGCGGCGACCAGGGTGGCGACGCGGAAACCGCGGCGGGTGGAGCGGGTGCCCTTGCTGGTGTGCATCTTGCGGTTCATGACTATCTCCTACAAGTTCAAAAGGGGTATGTGACGTACCGGATTTCCGGGACGGTGCGGTGATATCCGCGAGAGAAGGGATCCTCGGGAAGGTTTTCCTTTTCTCTGTCGAGCCTCTTTTTCTTTCCGGTGAGGCCCGCACCACAAGTAAGCCCCGGGGGCGACCCCCGGGTCATGTTCCGGAAAGTCGGGGCTTGACACCCTCGTGAACTCGGTACAAAATCCCCCGCTCCCGCTCGGCCGGGTCGACGCAGAGTGCCCCTCTCAGCCGGCCGGACCAGATCGACGTGGACGCCCTGGTCGAGGAGCTGTCGGACGCGGCGTCGGAGCAGGGCGTGCCGCCGAAGGTGGCCTCGAAGGTCCCGGCCGTCCACACCGACTTCGGTCGAGGTATCCGGGCGCTGGGTGCGTTGGCCCTGGTGAGGGCGCTGGGCGCGTTTTTCGTGGGCCCCTCACGGCCGGCGGTGTTCGTGCGGCACCTCTGCAGCCGCTGCATCGCCTCCGGCCGCGATGTCGCCGTTTCGTCGTTTCGTCAGGCTGAGGCGGCAGAGGTGGTCACAGGGTGAGGAGGGTGCGGGCGATGATTCCGGCGCCGACAAGGATGACGAGGGTTGACGTGGCGGCGGGACCGAAACGTCCGAGCAGTCGGAGACCTGCGGCGGCGCGTTCGGTGGTGCGGGCGGCGATACGGTCGCGCAGCCGCACGAGGAGGAGGCCGGCGACAGTGAGGGTGGCGGCCATGCCGAGTCCGTAGCCGGTGACCAGGAGGACACCGAAGGCGGTCCGGCCGAGGGCGACAGCGCCGAGGAGGACCACCAGTGCCGAGGGGCTGGGTACGAGGCCCCCGGCGATCCCGATGCCGATCAGAGACCAACGGCGACGGCCTGTGGGGGCGTGCTGGTGGGGGGTCTCGTGATCGTGCGTGTGGCTGTGGGAGAGCTCGGCATCGGATTTCGTCAGGACGGTGGTGACACCGCCGGCCGTCCCGCTGTCTGGCGCTCGGCGTGAGGAGGGGAGGCCGACAGGCGTTCCATGGCCGTGGTGGTGATGCCCGTGCCCGTCGCCGTGGTGGTGATGCCCGTGGCCGTGGCTGTGGTCGTGATGCCCGTGGCCATGCCCGTGGTCGTGATGCCCGTCGCCGTGGCCGTGGTGGTGATGCCCGTGGCCGTGGTGGTGGTGCCCGTGCCCATGGCTGTGGTCGACCGGTCGCCCCCGTAGCGCCGAGTACAGGAGTCGCAGGCCGATGGTGGTGACGAGGAGGCCGCTGGCGAGACCTAGCCAGCTGAGGACGGTTTCACCCGCGAGGTGGGTGGCGAGGGGCAGGGCCAGGCCGAGGGCGAGGACTCCCGCGGTGTGGGTGAGGGTGACCGTGGCGCCGACGGTGATGGCGTCACGCCGCGTACCGCGGCGGCCTGCGAGGTAGGCGGCCATGATCGTCTTTCCGTGTCCGGGCAGCGCGGCGTGCGAAGCACCGAGGACCACGGCGAGCAGCAGGGCGAGGAGACCGACCGGGACGGTCAGTTCGCGGCTGCCGACCAGGGTGTCGAAGAGGGCGGAGACCCTGTCGACCGCGGTGGCGACCAGGCCGGCACCGGGCAGCCCGGGCGGCACGATCCGGGAGGCGGGGCCGTCGCCCGGCGCGGTCCGCAGGTCTGCGGCGCGCTGGTCGAGTGGCGCGGTGAGCGGGTCCCGGGGGTAGTGGCGCAGCCGGTCGGTGGTGGAGGCGGCGGGGACGGTGGAGCGGGTCAGGGTGACGCCTTCGCCGCGGGCGGTGATCTCGTGCCAGCCGACCCGCCCCGTGTCGTAGTGCGTGGCGATCTGGACGCGGGCCGGAGAGCTCAGGTCCGCGGCCGCGGTGAGGTGGCAGGTGAGCCGGCTGGTGGTCAGTCCTGCCTCGCCGGCGGGGAAGGTCAGCGTGTCGGTGCCGCGCTTCCACGGGAGGCGGGCGCCGTCGAGGTCGGCTGTCAGCTGTGAGGCCAGTGCGGAGCACTGGGCCGCGGCGTGGACGGCCCGCTCGTCGGGCGTGACGGATCCGTCGCGGTCGCGGTCGATGAGTGAGCGTTCCTGGGCTGCGGCGATCTCCGCTCGGTCGACGACGATCTCGGCCGCGAGCAGGTGGGGGCCCAGGGTCAGGCTGGTCGCGTAGTTGACGGTGAAGTTGCCCAGCGGATGCGCTGCCGCGGGCGGGGCGGAGACGAGCAGCGCCCATGGGGCGAGCAGGACGGCTGCGAGTGGGGCGGCGGCGAGGCGCCGACGGATGGTGGGGTTCATGGGGTGCCGTCGATTCGCCGGATCGCCTCGCGCGCCGCGGGGGCGTGGAGGGGGTGGAAGGAGGGGTCGGTGGCCAGCGCCTGTCCGAGATCGCTCCGGGCGGCCGTGGTGTCGCCGAGAGCCTGCTGGATGGCGCCGCGGTGGTAGAGGAAGAGCGCGCTACGGGTTCCCAGCGCAAGGGCGTCGTCGGCCTGCGGGAGTGCCTCCTGATGGCGTCCCGCGCGGTGCAGGGCCCAGGCATAGGCGTCGTGGACGGCGATGAAGGGCCGCTCCCGCAGGGCGGCTTCGGCCATGGTCACGGCTTTGCGGGGGTCACCATGGTCGGCCTCGAAGAGGATCGCGTCGGTGTCGGCCGGTGCGTCGCCGGCCCGGCGCAGTGTCTCCTGGGCGCGCAGGATCGCGTACTGGGCCTCGGCCTGGTCCTGGTGTCCGAGGGACTGCTGCAGTTCCCCGAGGCCCAGCAGGTATTGCGGCAGCGGGGCCACCGCAATGGCCGCGGTGTAGTCGGCTGCGGCCCGCTCGCGGTCGCCCGAGGCCATGTATGCCTTGGCCCGGGCTTCCAGCAGACCCGCGTCGCGCGGGGTGAGGGCCAAGCCGTCCTGCGCCTGGCGCATGGCGGTGGCGGTATCGCCGCTGTCCAGGGCGAGGGAGGACAGGTGGGTGTGGGCGAAGGCGCGCTCGCCGGGGGTGCCTGCCGCCCGTAGCGCGCGCTCCATGAGAGCCCTGGCCCGGTCTGTGTCGCCGCGGAGTTCGCACACGTACGAGGCGCGGGCCAGGGAAGCGCTGTCCGGCCGGAGGTCGGCCATCTTCTGGACGGCTTCTTCCGCCTCCCGGTAGTGGCCGAGCTGGGTGTGGGCGTCGGCCAGCACCCCGTAGGAGGCCGGAGTGGCGGGGCTCGTCGCGACCGCCTTGCGGGCCCAGGCGAGGGCGTCGGTGAACTGGTGGCGGCCTGCGGCGAGCGCGCCCATGCCGATCTCGGCGTGCAGGTTCTGTGCCGGCTGGAGCGCGAGGGAGCGGCGCAGGGCCGTCTCCGCCTGCGCGTAGGTGGCCTGGTCGGCTGTGGTGCGGGCCTGCTGGACCAGGGCCATGCCGAGGTCCGCCCAGCTGACCGGATCGTTCGGCAGGCGCTTGACGCGCTCGCGCAGCGCCTCGACGCCGCGGGCCGGGCTCTGCTGGAGCGAGGTGGTGGAAGGCGTGCCGGGTGTGCTGGAGCCCGAGGGGGAGAGACTGATGGCGCCGACGGTGAACATGACCACGCCCAGGGCGATGGCGATCGCGGTGGCGCGCAGACGTCTGCGCTGCCGGATCGCGGGGGTGGGTACGTCGTCGGGACGGTGCACGGGATCCTCCCCGGTGGAGTCAGCGAAGGGGGACCGGGCGGAGGCCGGGGGACCGACCTCGCGGCCCCCACCCGGCGTGGGGTGAGTCAGCCGGCCTTGCGGCCCTGCTTGCTGCGGTGGCGGAGGCGGAGGCCGCCCGTGGCGATGAGCAGGGCGCCGAGGCCGCCGAGGGCCGCCGCGTTCTTGGTGCCGGAGCGCTCAGGTGCGTTCGGGCCGCTGTTGACGGACTTCGTGTGCGGAAGTGCCAGGTACGGGAAGGTGGCCCCGAACGGCACCTCGTTGGCGTTGACGCGGTCTCCGTCGGCGAGTGCGGGAACGAGTTGCCCGGTCTGGGCGGCGCCTTCGACGGCCTGGAGGGAGATGTCGATGACGTCGTCGGTCAGTCGTCGGCCGTTGGGGAAGCCAGCCAGGTCGCCGGCGAGGACGCCGTACCGGTTCGGGCTGGCGGTGGGCGGGATGCTCATGTTCAGGCGCAGCTCTTCCGCCGGGACGATGTCACGGCGCTTGGCGTCCCTGTTGAGGCTGTGGGCGTTGAGGTCGGCCTGGATGGGGCCGCACGCCTTGCAGATGCCCGTCAGGTAGATCTCGAACAGGTCCCTGCGCGGGGTGGCGGGGGCCGGAATCCCGTAGACCTGCTGGATCAGCTTGGGGAGGATCGGGTCGAGCACCTTGTCCACGACCGGCTGCACGGTGCGGTCCTGGTCCGGGTTGAGGGTGTTGAAGGCGTCCTTGTACTTGAGCGGGACAACGACTTCGTTGACCAGGGGGTTGCCCAGCCGGGAGACCTGCTTCCACCGGTCGCCGTGCTGCTTGTCGCGGGAGTCGGAGATCTGGACGCCCTGGCGGTCGGTCGTAGACCACACGCCGATGACCGGGTTGCGCGTGCTGTTGCCCTTGAGGGCCAGCTGCGACTTGGGGATCTGGAGGGCGACGGAGTTGACGTTGTAGCCGGCGAGGGTGTCCTGGCCTCGCTCGGACAGATTTCCGCCGTAGAGGAGGTCGAAGACGCGCAGGTCGGCGAAGAACGGGTCCTCGGCCTGGCCCGCGAAGGTCTTGCCGCCGCCGGGGATGGTGCGGATGGCCTGGTTGCGCAGGGCGGCGTAGTTCGGCATGGACGCCGGGCCGACGCGTGAGGGAGCGGCCGGTACGTCGGAGAGCAGGACGCGGCTCTCGTTGCCGTGGGAGAGCACCAGGTCGTAGACCTGCCGGAAGTTGAGGTCCGGGTCGTTCAGCGAGGTGACCGGGCCGGTGTTGTAGAGGAACTGGTTGGCGCTGTCACGGTAGCTGTTGTGGAAGCGCCAGGTGTACGTGATGTCGGAGACGCCGTCGCCGGTGTTGTCGATCTTGATGTTGTAGCGGAGGTCCTCGCCGAAGGCGTAGAAGTTCGGGCCGCCGTTGGGCTCCTCGAAGGGGATCCAGTTCGCCAGGAACGTCACCGAGTCGGGCCGGTCCAGGCTGGTGTACGCGTACACGTCGGTGTTGTCGGCACGGGGGTCCCCCGCGATCAGCGGCGCCTCGCGGTGGCTGGAGGCGGCGCTCACTCCCGGCGCCAGGGTGAGGGCGGCGAGGCCGGTCGCGAGCGCTCCGGCCCCCAGGACGAGGAGGGACTGGTCGAGCAGACGCCGCGAACGGGGCCGTGCGGAGATGGACTTCAATGCTGATCCTCTCGACTGCGAGCCCCGGGCCGCCGACTGCATGAGCCCGGCGGACAGGGGTGTTCGGGGGGGGTGACGAGATGGTCGGACAGCGCGCCCATGAGGCGGCGGAGCAGCGCGGAAGCCCGCCGCTCCGATTCAGAGCATTTACGCCCCGAGCGCGCAGACGGAAGGAAAGCATGCCGCGCCACTCACGCATGACCGCATTCTGCGGTCACGTGACAAGTCCCGCGTCGCGAGGAACGCAAAATGCCTGACCACAGCCATTAGGCGGAAACATGAGAGCAGAATTAATTGCGGCAACACGCCGGGCAAGGACTAGGCCGATCAGGGCACGATCTGTTATTGCACGCCATGTGCAATAACAGAGAAGCGGTGTACTCGGCCCGGGGCGGGAAGCGGGCAGCGATTCCGGTAGGGGGCGCAGACGCCGGACGCAAAAGGACTTGAAAATCCCCGGCGAAAAACGAGGAAACGTTTCTCTTCTTTCGAGAAAGAGTCACGCGGAGGCACTTTTCGTATTGCCTCCGACGACGAAGAACCGGGTGCTTGTTTCTCGGTCTTTCCCTTTCGTCTTCCTCAACTTCCGGCCCGGGCCGGAGCGGCCCCGGCCGGAGGTGCGGCGGGCGGGCCGCACCTGCTCTTCGTCCGGCCCCGCCGTGCGGTTTGGCGGCCGGCGGCCCGTTCACCCGGAGGAGTGGGTCCGTTCCTGCATCCGGGCGAGCCTGCGGGGCCCTGGGCATGCGGCAGGAGGGGGTTGAGCCGCGGTGCGGTTCGGCAGATTGCCTACGCGGCCGACGGGACGCCTCACGCGCCAGGTCCGGATGACGGAAGTCTTACGTCCACGCGTGGGAGACCGCCCGGGGATCCCGCACCGCGTAGCGTCCCGGCCATGCGCGTACTCGTCACCGGAGGAGCCGGGTTCATCGGCTCCCACATCGCCACCGCCCTCACGGCCCGCGGGCACGACCCCGTCGTCCTCGACGCCCTGCTTCCCGCCGCCCATCCCGGCACTCCCCCGCTGCCCGACGCGGAGTTCGTACGGGCGGACGTACGGGACGCCGAAGCCGTGCGGGCGGCACTGCGCGGCGTGGACGCGGTGTGCCACCAGGCCGCGATGGTCGGCCTCGGCAAGGACTTCGCGGACGCCCCCGACTACGTCGGCTGCAACGACCTCGGGACCGCGGTGCTCCTGGCGGAGACGGCGGCCGCCGGGGTACGGGAGCTGGTGCTCGCCGGGTCCATGGTCGTCTACGGAGAGGGCCGGTACACCTGCGAGCGGCACGGAGCGGTGCGCCCCGGGCCGCGGCGGACCGAGGACCTGACGGCAGGGCGCTTCGAGCCCCGCTGCCCCGACTGCGGAGCCGAGCTCGCGCCGGGCCTGGTGGGCGAGGACGCACCGACGGATCCGCGGAACGTCTACGCGACGACGAAGCTGGCCCAGGAACACCTGGCGGCCTCCTGGGCCCGCTGCACGGGAGGCCGTGCGGTGTCACTGCGCTACCACAACGTGTACGGGCCGGGGATGCCGCGGGACACCCTCTATGCCGGGGTGGCCTCGTTCTTCCGGTCCTCGCTGGCCAGGGGCGAGGCACCCCGCGTCTTCGAGGACGGTGCGCAGCGGCGGGACTTCGTCCACGTCACGGACGTGGCCTCGGCGAACGTGGTGGCACTGGAGGCGGTGGGCGGTATGGCGGCCGGCACGCTGACCGCGTTCAACACGGGCAGCGGGGAGCCGCACACGGTCGGCGAGATGGCGGCCGAACTGGCCTCGGCGCACGGCGGGCCGGCGCCGGTGGTCACGGGCGAGTTCCGCCTGGGCGACGTACGGCACATCACGGCCGATTCCACCCGGCTGCGTCGTGAACTGGGCTGGCGTCCCGAGGTGGGCTTCGCTGACGGGATGGCCGCCTTCGCCCGGTCCGGACAGCGGGCATCGGCGGGCGCCGTCGCGTGAACCGCACCGCGGCGGTGCGGGCGGTTCCCTCACGGGACCCGTCCGCGCCGCCGCGCCGCTTTCCCGGGTCGGAGCCGGAGGCGGCTACGCGGGTGCGGGCAGGGTCAGTTCGAAGCGGCAGCCGCCGGGAACGTTGTGGACGTCGGCGTGTCCGGAGTGGGCCTCGACGATGCCCCGGACGATGGCCAGGCCCAGCCCCGCGCCCGAGGGCGGGGTGCGCGCCGGGCTGCCGCGCCAGCCGGTGTCGAAGACGCGTGGCAGGTCCTCCTCGGGGATGCCGCCGCAGGCGTCGGTGACGGACAGGACCACGGCGTCCTCGCGGCGTTCGGCGGCGATCGCCACGGTTCCGTCGGCGGGGGTGTGGCGGATGGCGTTCACGAGCAGGTTGGACAGCACCCGTGTCATCTCCTTGCCGTCCACCTCCACCGGCAGCGGGGCGACACCGCCGCCCGCCAGCCGTACGCCGTGTTCGCGGGCCAGGGCGTCGGCGCCCGCGAGTGCGTCGCCGACCAGGTCGTAGAGGGACACCCGGGTCGGGCTGAGGGAGAGCGCGCCGGCGTGGATGCGGGAGAGCTCGAAGAGGTCGGTGACCATGGAGTTGAGGCGTTCCACTTCGGCGCGCATCTGCTGGTGGTAGCGGGCCGGATCGGCCACCACGCCGTCCTCCAGTGCCTCCGACATGGCGCGCAGCCCGGCCAGCGGGGTCCGCAGATCGTGCGAGATCCAGGCCACGAGCTCGCGGCGCGAGGTCTCCAGCGCGCGCTCGCGTTCCCGCGAGGCGGAGAGGCGTTCGCCGGTGAGGGCCAGTTCGCGGCTGAGCGCCACCAGTTCGGCGGGGGCGGGCGCCGCGGGAGCCGTGAAGGTGCCGGCCTCCCCGAAGTCGCGTGCCGCGCGGACGAGTTCCCGGCAGCGCAGGACGACCTGACGGCCCAGCAGCAGGGCGGTGACGAGGGACACGGCGGCGGCCATCGCGACGACGGTGGTGACGACGGCGAGGTCGTGGGAGGACAGGAACATCGCCCACGCTACGGAGAGGGTCCCGGCGAGCATCGTGCACACGGCGACGGCGGCGACGACCGCGAGGGACGCGGCGATGCTCCGCCGGCGCAGTATCCGCAGGGCGGTGGCGCCGAGCACACCTGCGGCGGCCGCGCCGAGGAAGGCGTACAGGGCGATCAGCAGCAGGTCACGCACGGTCGCCCTCCGCCCGGGTGCCCGTCCCGGCCGCCTGCCGGCCGGCTGGGTGCGGGCCCACCGGGTGCGAGCCCGCCAGCTGCGAGCCCACCGGATGCGAGCCCACCGGCTGCGGGCCCGCCTCGAAGCGGTACCCGGCCCCCCATACCGTCCGGATCAGCTGCGGATCGGCCGGGTCGTCCTCGATCTTGCTCCGTAGCCTGCGGACGTGCACGGTGACGGTGGAGAGGTCGCCGAAGTCCCAGCCCCAGACCTCGCGCATCAGCCGCTCCCGGTCGCACACCTGTTCCTGATGGCTCAGGAAGTAGGCGAGGAGGTCGAACTCCCTGAGGGTGAGGGAGAGTTCCGCCCCGTCCTTCGTCGCCCGGCGGGCGGCGAGGTCGATCGTCAGGCCGGCCGCCGCGAGGCGGGGCTCGTCGGCCGGGAGCGGGGACGCCCGGCGCAGGACCGACCGTACGCGCAGCACGAGCTCGCGGGGGCTGAAGGGCTTGGTCACGTAGTCGTCCGCACCCACCTCCAGGCCCAGGATGCGGTCGTCCTCGTCTCCGCGTGCCGTGAGCATGACCACGGGTACGGGAGGAACCCCACCCGCGCGGGCCCGCAGCCGGCGGCAGACCTCCAGTCCGTCCATGCCCGGCAGCATCAGGTCGAGGACGACGAGGTCCGGCCGGTGCCGGGCGGCGGACTCCAGGGCGGCCGGGCCGTCGGCGGCGCGGTCCACGGTGAACCCGGCCCGCTCCAGATAGCCGACCACGACCTCGGAGACGGTCGGATCGTCGTCCACCACCAGGACGCGCGCCGCGCCCTCCCCCGAGAAGGAGCCGCGATCGGTTTCATTGCTGGGTGCCATGCCTCCAGGGTGACATCGCGGTCCCCCCGGGCGGACCCGGGGCCGCAGCCATGCGAGGCGGCGTCCGCGTTTCGTAAGGAGTTCCGACGCCCTTCCGCGCCTTCCGCTTCCTACGGTGTGGAGGGTGACTCCTTCTGCATGCCGTCCGCCCCGCGCGGACCTCGTACTGCCGTGTCTCGACGAGGCGGAGGCCCTGCCCTGGGTGCTGGCACGGGTGCCGGCCGGGTGGCGGGCCATCGTCGTCGACAACGGCTCCACCGACGGCTCCGCGGACATCGCCCGCGACCTCGGCGCCACCGTCGTGCACGAGCCCCGGCGCGGTTTCGGAGCCGCCTGCCACGCCGGGCTGCTCGCCGCACGCGCCGAGCTGGTCTGCTTCTGCGACTGCGACGCCTCCATGGACCCCGGTCTGCTCGCCCCGATGGCCGAGCGGGTCGCGGCCGGTGAGGCCGACCTGCTGCTCGGCCGCCGCCGTCCCAGGGGACGCGGCGCCTGGCCCGCCCACGCCCGTGCGGGGAACATCGCCCTGGCCCGGATGCTGCGCCGCCGCACCGGACTGCGGCTGCACGACCTCGGCCCGATGCGGGTCGCGCACCGCGAGGCCCTGCTCGGCCTGGAGCTGACCGACCGGCGCAGCGGCTATCCCCTCCAGATGGTCGTACGGGCCGCCGACGCGGGGTGGCGGGTGGCCGAGACGGACGTCCCCTACCTGCCGCGCTCGGGGAAGTCCAAGGTCACCGGAACCTGGCGGGGCACCTGGCACGCCGTGCGCGACATGCGCCAGGTGCTGGCAGAGCCCATGGCTGCCCGGCCCGCGCCGGTGGAAGGGACGCCCGCATGAGCACACTCCTCGTCATCGCCAAAGCCCCTGTCGCGGGCCGGGTGAAGACCCGGCTGACCACGGCGTTCACCCCGCGGCAGGCGGCCGAACTGGCCCTGGCCTCGCTCAGGGACACCCTGGACGCGGTCCTGGCCGCACCGGCACGGCGGCGCGTCCTGGTCCTGGACGGGGAGCCGGGCCCCTGGATCCCGGACGGCATCGACGTCGCACCGCAGGCGGCAGGAGGTCTCGACGTGCGGCTGGCCGCCGCCTTCGCCCTGGCCGACGGGCCCGCCCTGCTCATCGGCATGGACACCCCGCAGGTGACCCCGGACCTCCTCGCCGCCGGTCTCGACTTCGCCGAGGCGGACGCCTGGTTCGGGCCCGCCGACGACGGGGGGTTCTGGGCACTCGGCCTGTCCGTCCCCCGGCCGGCCCTCCTCCTCGGCGTGCCCATGTCCGTCGCGCACACCGGCGAGGTGCAGCGGCAGCGGCTCACCGACGCGGGGCTGGCGGTGCGGGACCTGCCCGAGCTGTGCGACGTGGACACCCCCGCCGACGCGGCGCGGGTGGCCGCCGCCGCACCGCGGACCCGTTTCGCCGCCCTGCACACCGACCTGTGCGCGGTGGCGGGATGACCCCCCAGCTCACGGAACCCGCCGCCCTCGCCTGGCGGGCCGACCCGTACGCCGACGCTCTGCGCAGGGGCCGGGGCCCCCTCTACCTCCGCCGCCGCGACGGCCGGCTGCTGCCGCTCGACGTCGAGCGGTGGTGCGCGGAGCCCGACGCCGCCGACGGCACCGTCCTGGCCCGATGTACCGGCAGGGTCCTCGACGTCGGCTGCGGACCGGGCCGTCTGGTCGCGGCCCTGGCCCGGCTCGGTCGCACGGCGCTCGGCGTGGACGTCACCCCCGAGGCGGTGGCGCGTACCGTCCGGGCCGGCGGCAGCGCGCTGTGCCGGTCCGTCTTCGACCCGCTGCCCGGCGTGGGCGGCTGGGGTACGGTCCTGCTGATCGACGGGAACATCGGCATCGGCGGGGACCCCGCCGCCCTGCTGCGCCGAGCCCGCGAACTGACCGCCCCCGGCGGCTCCCTGCTCGTCGAAGTGGCCACCGCCGACATCGACGAACGGGTCGAGGTCCACGTCGAGGACGGAAACGGCGGCCGTGGCGCGTCCTTCCGGTGGGCCCGGCTCGGCACCCGGGCCCTGTGCGCCGGGGCGGAGGGCGCGGGCTGGACACCGTACGACACCTGGATGGCGGCGGGCCGGACCTTCGTGCACCTCACCCGCTGACGGCTCCCATACGACGTACCGCCGGGGTGGGACCGCGTGTCAGCGGCTCCCACCCCGGCTTCATGTCGTACGGCGCCCCGTCAGTGCTTCCGGCCCACCCGGCGCAGCACGGCCCGGGCGCCCGCCCAGCCGAGGGTGAGGAGTGCGAGGGCGGCCATGGCGAGCAGCCAGTTGCGCGGGTAGTCGAGGGGCAGGACGCTGGGGTTGGCCACAGCACCGGGCCGCAGCAGAGCCGGCAGGGCGATCAGGGTCAGGGACCCCGCCACGATCAGTGCCGCGCGCACGACTCCGCGCAGGCGCAGGCCCGCCGCCGCGGCGAGTGCGGCGACGGCGATCACCAGCGGCGCGAGGAAGGCGTCGTGCACCACGACGCCTGCCCCGAGCCATACGGCGATCCGCCACGGCTCGGGCTGCTGGAGCAGCAGCCATCCGCCCCAGCCCGCGCACACCAGCCCGGATCCGCCCATCACGAGTCGGAAGCCCATCACGCCACCTCCAGCCGGCCGACCCATTTGGTCTGGAGCACACCGGGCCGGTTCGGGGCGATGATCCGCGCCGGATAGCCGTGGTCCAGGGACAGCACCTCCCCGTTGAGACGCAGGGCGAGCAGGGTGAGCGGGTCCTGCGCGTAGAGCCGGCCCATCTCCATCACCCGGTAGGCTCCCGCCTTTTCGAGGGAGACGACCCGGGCCCGCGAGTCCGGACCACCTCCCGCGCGCTCCAGGATGTCTCGTACCCGTACGCCGGTCCAGTGCGCGGACTTGCTCCAGCCCTCGACGCAGGCGATGGGCAGGGTCACCTCGTACTGGGGCAGCGCGCGCAGCTCGTCCAGGGTCAGCGCGCAGGGGCGCGGTCCCGCCACAACGAGCCGCCATCCGGCCAGCGAGGCTCCGGTGACGCCCGCCGCGGCGGCCGTCCTGTTCACGGGAAGTCCCTGGGGCCCGTGGTCGGGGCTGCGCGGGCTGAAGAGTTCCAGCGGGCCGAGCGCGGTGACGGACTGTCCGACCGTGGTCAGTGTCACCGCGCCCACCGCCGCCGTCACGCCGAGAAGGAGCCGGCGCCGGTCCGGATCGTCGGCCTCGGGCAGCGCCAGGGTTCCGGGCGAGCGGCGGGTGAAGTGGTCCCGGATCCGGGGCCATTGCACGGCCAGGTGCAGGAGCAGCGAGCCGAACAGCAGCCAGGCGACCGCGTAGTGGACGGGAACGAAGCTGAAGGGCCACGGGTACCACTGGAAGATGTTCAGCAGCCCGGTGAACAGTTGGAACAGCGCGGCTGCGACGAGGACGAACACGGAGAGCCGTTCCAGGGCGTGCAGCGGGGACCGCACGGGCGGCCAGGTGAACAGCCGCGGGTAGACCGTCCAGAGCTTGGCCAGCAGGAGCGGGATCGCGGCGATCCCGGAAGCCACGTGCAGGCCCTGGGTGACCCGGTAGCCCCAGTACGGCCGGCTCGGGAGCCAGTCGGCCAGCCATCCCGGCGGATGCTGGAGGTAGTGGCTCAGCACACCGGTCGCGAAGCATACGACCACGGCCAGGCCGAGCCAACGGCCGATCGCGGTCGCGGTACGGGCATCGTGCAGACGGGCCTTGAACGTCACGGGCGGCCGCGGAGGCAGGGTGGGACGCATGCCCCCATCACACCCCGGCGAAGCCCGCCCGGACCGTCCCAACACCTTACGAAACGCGGACGCCCGTGGCGCCACCCGTCGTCGGAGGGCCGATTGCTGGGACGCTTCCCCAGGTGAAAGCCCTTTCCGCGCGCACCGCCCCCGCCGCCGCCGTCCTCACCCTCGCCACCCTCACGACGGCCCTCGTCCTCACCGTCGGGTACGGCGGCTACTTCCGTGACCCCGTCGGCCTGTTCTGGTGGTACGCGGCCTGCTGGGTGCTCTTCGCCGCAGCCCTGGCGGCACTGCGCCGCGTCCCGGCCCGCCGCGCCGCGTGGCTGATCGTGGCGGGGGCCGTCGCCGTCACGGTGACCGGGCTGTGGGGACCGCCCCGGACCAGCACCGACTCCTACCGCTACGCCTGGGACGGCCGCGTCCAGTCGGCCGGCGTCTCCCCGTACGACCACGCACCGCAGGACCCGGCGCTCGCCGGGCTGCGCGACCCCTGGCTCTTCCCCACCGGGGCCGCCTGCCGGGGTCCCGGCCTCGCCCAGGTCCCGTACGCCGGGGGCGCGCCCCACTGCACCCGGATCAACAGGCCGGCCGTCCACACCATCTACCCTCCCGTCGCCGAGGTGTACTTCCTGGCCGTCGACCGCCTCTCCCCCGTCGGCGCCCGGCACAAGCCTCTGCAGATCGGTGCCGCCCTGACCTCGCTGGGCGTCACGGGGGCGCTCCTCCTCGTCCTGCGACGGCGCGGCGACGACCTCCGCGGGGCCGCGTACTGGGCCTGGTGCCCGGCGGTCCCCCTGGAAGCGGTCAACAACGCGCACATCGACGTACTGGGTGTGCTCCTCGCGGTCGCCGGACTCGGCCTCGTCGCCTCCGGGGCCCTGCCCCGGCGGGCGGCGGGCGGTGTGCTGATCGGCGCCGCGATCGCCACCAAGCTGATGCCGGCCGTCGTCCTCCCCGGCGCCCTGTCCGGAGTGCGGCGCGTCCGCGACGCGGCCGCGGTGGTGCTGCCCGCCGCGGCCTTCGTGGCGCTCGCCTACGTCCCGTACGTCCTCCTCTCGCACGGCTCGGTCTTCGGCTACCTCGGCGGCTACGTCGAGGAGGAGGGCTACGACGACCCCTCGGCCGGGTCCCGCTACTCGCTCCTGCGCCTGGTCCTGCCCGACAGCTGGGCGTTCCCCGTCCTGGTCGCCGCCATCGCCGCCGTGGCCGTGTACGTCATGCGGCGCGGTGATCCACGGCGCCCGTGGAGCGGCGCCCTGCTGGTCACCGGCTGGGCGTTCCTCCTCCTCACCCCCGGCTACTCGTGGTACGCCCTGCTCCTGATCGCCCTGGTGGCGCTGGACGGACGCTGGGAATGGCTCGGCGTCCCCCTGGCGGGCGCAGCCGTCTACGTCCTCGCCCCGGCGTTCGGCTACCGGCCGGCACTGACCGACCTCGCCTACGGCGCCGCCGCGGCCCTCGTCCTCGTGATGAGCGGAATCCGGCGCCGAGCGGCGGCTCAGCCGGCCGACGACCCGCCCGCGCGACGCGACCGCCTGGCCGACCCGGCCGCCGATTCCGGCCGAGTCCGATGAGGCAGGCGGGCGGCGTGACTCGTGGATGGCATGGGGTCACGCACGCGGCGATGCGGGTATCGCCTGCGCCGCCGGGGCGCCGCAGGACGGAGCCCCGGCCGCATGGGCCGGGGCGTACCTCGCTCCGCTCGGAGGGAGCGCTTGGCCGGCGGTGTTCAGGCGCCGGCCGTGCGGGGGTCAGACCTCGCCGCGCCAGGAGCCGGTCTCGCGGCCGCGCTCCTCGATGTACTCCTTGAACCGCTTGAGGTCACCGGTGATCTGCCGCTTGACGAAGCCGAGCTTGTCGCCGACGTTCTCGGCGAAGCCCTCCGGGTCGTAGTCCATCTGCAGCATCACCTTCGACTTGTTGTCGGCGAGGTGGTGGAAGGTGACCACGCCGGCCTGCCTGACCTCGCCGCCGACCGTGGTCCAGGCGACCCGCTCGTCGGGGATCTGCTCGGTGATCTCCGCCTCGAACTCGCGGTCCACCCCGCCGAACTTCGTCACCCAGTGGGTCAAGGTGTCGCTGCGCTGCTCGATGCGCTCCACACCGTCCATGAAGTGCGGGAACGACTCGAACTGCGTCCACTGGTTGTAGGCGGTCCGTACGGGGACATCGACCTCGATGGACTCTTCGACCTTCGACACGACGCGTCCTTCCTCCTCGTCGGCCGGACGGCGCCCGGCCCGTATCCAGGGAGCCCTTCCCCTGCGGGCGCCTCTGCCCCCGCCCGGCCATCCCATGACCCCCGGACAGTCGTACCTCCGGGCCGGCCGGACGCGGTGACGTGTCGCCCGCCCGTGAATCCGAACGGGGAGGGCAGCGCGAAGTACTGCTGCCGGGCACGCACACCATTCGAGCCCCCACGGAAGGACGCAACCTTGAACTTGAAGTCGATCGATCTCCCTCGTGTACTGGGCGCCGCCACCGCGCTCTACGGCGTCGCCATCATGGTGCGGCCGGAGTGGCTCGCGAAGCCGTGCGATCTTCCCCTGGACCCTGAGGGCCGTCCCACACAGCAGACGGGACTGCTGATCAGAGCCATCGGAGCACGGGACACCTGCATCGGTATCGCGATGGCCGCCGCCGGAAGCGAGAGCGCGCGGCGCACCGCGACGTGGTGCCGAATCGCTGCCGACACCGCTGACGCGGCGCTCTTCGGCGTACTGCTCGACAGCAGGCAGGCGCGCCGGAAAGCGGCCGGGTTCGCGCTGTCCTGGGCTTCGCTGTGCGCGCTGAGTCTGCGCAGCAGTCGTTCCTGAGGCAGGGGCACGACCGTGCCGGATCTCCTGTACTCGGCTGCTGAACATGCTCCGGCTCGCCGACGAGCCCGGACCGCTCATGGCTGACTTCATGCGGTGGGTCAGGGCCGGGCGTCGGGGTGTGCGTGCGGGTCATGGTGTGGTCGCGGCCGTTCGGGAGGCGGGGTGCCGCGCGGCGGTGACGACGAGTGAGACGTTCTGGCCGCCGAAGCCGAAGGAGTTGCTGAGCACGGCCTCCTGGGGAGCGTCCCGTCGCTCTGTGACGACGTCGAGGTCGATGTCGGGACCGATGCCGGCCGTGGCGAGGTTGCGGGTCGGCGGGACGATGCCGTGCTCCACGCTGAGGACGGCGATGAGCGCCTCGATCGCGCCGGCCGCGCCGAAGAGGTGGCCGAGTGCGGCCTTGGGGGCGGTCACGGTGGCGCGGCCGAAGACCTTCCCGATCGCGCGCGCCTCGGCGACGTCGCCGACCTGGGTTCCGGTGGCGTGGGCGTTGACGTGGGCGATCTGCCCGGGAGCCAGGCCGGCTTGCGCGAGCGCCTTGCGCATGGCCGCGATCTGGCCGGAGCCGTCGGCGGCGGGTGCGGTGATGTGGTGGGCGTCGGCGGCTATGCCGGCGCCCGCGAGCACCGCGTGGACGCGCGCGCCCCGGGCGGCGGCGTGCTCGGCGCTTTCGAGTACCACGACGGCCGCGCCCTCGCCGAGCACGAAGCCGCTGCGGTCCGCGGCGAACGGCCGGGACGCCGAGGCGGGTTCGGCGGTGTACCGGGAGAGTGCCTGCGCCTGGACGAAGCCGGCGACGGTGATCGGGGCGATCGCGGCCTCGGTCCCGCCCGCGATGACGACGTCCGCCTCGCCCGCGCGGATGAGCCTGGCTGCCAGGGCGATCGCCTCGGCGCCGGAGGAGCACGCCGAGACGGGTGTGTAGACACCGGCCCGCGCTCCGTACTCGATGCTGATCAGGGCCGCCGCCGCGTTGGGCATGAGCATCGGGACCGTGCGGGGCGAGACGCGCCGCGCTCCGGCCGCCTCCAGCGTGTCGTCCTCCCGCAGCAGTGTTTGTACGCCGCCGATGCCCGTGCCGATCGCGGAGGCGAGCCGGTCGGGGTCCACCCGCGGGGCACCGGCGTCGGCCCATGCCTCGGCCGCCGCGACGAGGGCCGCCTGCTGCGAGCGGTCGAGCCGCCTGGCCCGCACCGGCGGCAGGGAATCGGCCGGGTCGGCCGCCATCATCCCCGCGGCGACGTCGGGAAGGCCGACGTCCTGGTGGCCGGGCAGGACACCGCCGCGGATGCCGGACCCGCCGGCGAGCAGGGCGTTCCAGGTGGACTCCACGTCCTTGCCGAGCGGTGTGATCGCGCCGAGTCCGGTGACGACGACTTCGGTCGGGTGCATGTCCCTCATCTTTCTTGTATGCGATACAAGCGAACGAGAGCTTGTTGTATCACATACAATTTCGGGTGTGGAGAAGAAGCGAACCGAAGCCGGGGCGACGCCGACGCGGTCGCGCGACCGGGGACGTGCGACGAGGCGCCTGCTGATCGAGGTGACCGCACGGCTCTGCGGGGAGCGGGACGGCGCCGAGCCGAGCGTCGCGGAGATCGCGAACGCGGCGGGCGTCTTCCCCAACCAGGTCACCTACCACTTCGGGTCCAAGGACGCGCTGCTCGTGCACGCGGCCTTCCTCGGGCTGCTGCACGACGCCCGGCGGATCGAGCGCATCGGCCGGCAGGCCCCCGACGCGGCGGCTTTCCGGCGCAACGTCGCCCGCGCCGTACTGGCCATGCCCTCGCTCCCGTCGGCCGCACGAGCGCTCGCCGCGGCGATCTCCAAGCCGGAGCTCGCCCCTGTGGTCGACCGGCATCTCCAGCTGCTGTTCCGGCAGTCCGAGCGCTTCGTGGGCCGGCTCGTCGACAGCCGCGGCTGGCAGACCCGCCGGCCGCTCGGCGCGGAGGCCAGGACGTTCTGGAGCACCGCGCTCGGTGCGGTGCTGCTCGTCCGGGCCGGGGCGCACGGCACCTTCGCCGACCTCGACCTCGCCGGAGCACTGACCGTCCACGACGGACCGGGGCGCGAATAGGGCTGGTCGGCCATGATCCGCCGGACAGGCTCCAGTCGAATCGCCGACCGAATCCTTTCAGGGGCGCCTACGTGACCCGGCCGGGCGGTCGCCGGAGGCCGAGCTGCCGCTCCACGCAATCCGAAGCCGGCAGGGGGCAGAGGGCAGAGGGCAGGGGACAGGTCGGGACGCCCGCGTACGCGGCCGGATCGACATCGGCGCGGGGGCCGGGCGTGACGGGGCATCCACCCACATCCGGGTGGGCGCCGTGGCCATCACGCCATCGAGGCGGATCGCGCCCGAGGTCGGCGCCGGTAGCCGGGAGATGCAGCCGCTGCGCCTGGTCCTCCAGCCGCAGGCTGCCGGCCACCCGGTCGCGCCGCGGGTTCCGGCCGGGGCGGGGTCAGCCGGCGGCTTCCGCGGAGCGTTCGGGTGCCTGGTCGTCCGGGAGGGTGCCGCCGCCGTCGGCCGGCCCGGGGCTGGGGGGCCAGGAGGCGACCAGCAGGTCGACCGCGTCCTCGACACCGTGGGCGCTCCGGTGGCGGGCGACAGCCGGGTCGCGGACGCCGACCGTGAGGGCGTGGGCCTTCTCGCCGGGTTCGGTGCCCTCCCTCACCGCGTCGCGGAGACGGTGTCCGGGGCACATCGCGGCGGCGGGGATGACGATCTCGAAATTGAGCGGCGCGGGCCCCGCTGCCAGTTTGTCGCCGGGCGGGTCGCTCTCCAGTGCCGCGGGCATGCTGTGGGCGGCCATCACCAGCCCGTCCGGGCCATGGATCTCCACGCTGACGCCCCGCCCGCCGAGCGGTCTGCCCAGGAGCAGCGGTGTGCTGCTTCCCGGGGCAATGGACAGGTTGATCGTGATCCGTCCCGGGTCGTCGGCCCCGTCGCTGGAGTAGCCGTAGGCGAGCACCACCATCTGCGGGGTCGCCGACTTCTTGGACGGGCCGGGGGCCCGGGTCGAGGACGTGGCCAGGTTTCCCGCACGCGCTCAGGACGGCGACCCCGCCCCCGTCGAGGAGCCGGTCCCCCGCAGGCCCGGTTGCCGGACGGTCGGCCGCGCCGGGGGCGGACGGGAGGCATCCCGTCGCCATCAGCAGTCCCGCAGCCCATGCCGCGGCCCATCCCGTCCGCCCGCGTCCCGCCACGTCATGCCTTCGTCGCGCTGCCATGCCCCACCCTCGTCGTGCTGTCGCGAACCTTAGCCGCCCGGGACGACACGTCCGCACGGGTCCGCTACGAGGACGCCGGCCGCACCCTGTGCGTGCTGCTCGGCCACGGGGCCGTCCACCCTGCGCCGACCGCCGCCGAGCGCATGATCACCGCCGACCGGATCCAGGGCCCGAGCCCCCTGCGCCCCGCCACCCGGACCGCTGACACCCGGCGGCGCCGATCCACCCGCCGTACGCCTGCGGCCCCGCCCGGGAGGGGCGGGGCCGCAGGCGTACGGTCACCGGTGCCAGCTGGGCGGAACGCACGGGGCTGCGAAGCACTGCCACTCCGAGGGCTTGTGCTTGGCCTTGTTCCCGTGGTCGTGGTCCCACTTGTCGTGCTTGCCGTGGTCCCACTTGTCGTGGTCCCACTTGCCATGCGAGTCCTTGTCCCACTTGCCATGCTCCCCCTTGCTCCACTTGTCGCGCTTGTCGTGGTCCCACTTGTCGGAATGGTCGTCGTGGGACCGGTCCTGGTGGCCGTTCGCGACGACCGTGTGCGGTGACGCCGGGGCGGCGAAGGCGGTCGTGGGGACGAGCACGCCGCCTGCGGCGAACGCGGTGGAGACGGCGAGCAGGGCCAGGCGTCGGGGTCGAACGGTCAGCGTCATGATCCTTCTCCTTGGGCTGGGGAGTGGTGCGAGGTGATGTATCCAGTACGCCCCAGCCCTCGCCCGGCGTCACGTACCTGGATCTCGTGGCTTGACAGGTGCGGGCGGTCCCGGTAGCAGGATCTGACCCCGGCTTCTCTGCAGCTCTCAGGGGGCGGCCCGTACCGCCGACCGATCCCCAGGGCGGACCAGCAGGGCGAGCGGCCGCTACCGAGCAGCCCGCCGGTGTACCGGGGCTGGCCTACGAAGCGCCACCGTGGCCGCAGGACCCGCAGTCGGCACAGGACCTCGGCTCGGCCGCGCCAGTCGCCGACGGCTTCCTGCCGACCAACCTGCAGCTCGATCACAGCATGGGGCGGTTCGCGCCGTGGCAGAACCCGCTGGTCCTCGGCGGCGAGGTCCGGACGTGCCCGCAGTGCGCGGCGTACCGCGGCTGGGTCGTACTGGGCCTACGAGAGGCGAGTCCGGCTGCGCTGCTCCGCAGGCCACGAGACCCTGGAGCCCCGGCTGGAGATCGCCCGGTTAAACCGCAGCAGCGGCAAGTTCAGCACGCTCGAAGAGCGCCTACGCTCCCGCGACTCCTGATCCGGTACTTCCTGCTCCCGCCCCCGCGGGGGTGTTCTCATCCGCGTGCTCCCAGACGAGGTGCACGGCCCCTGCTCTACTCGGCAACCGCGGGCGGAGCCGAGCCCGCTGCCGTTCGCTCCCACGGCTTCCCGCTCCTGCCCGTCGTCAGCAGAAGGTCAGCATGCGTCCAGCCAAAGCCAGTTACGGCCCGCACCGCATGAGCCTCGGCCACCAGGACCGCACACACTCAGACCGCGTCCGGCGGCATCAATTCCGGAACCCGGAGCGGAAGGCTGGGTGCGAGCACTCACCCAGCCCAGGTCCGCATGAAGCAGCAGGTCAGCGGACCCTGCCGCGTGGCTTGAGGTGGGTCGGGGGGAGGGGTGGGGCCGGGATCGGGGGGCCCGCGTAGCCCTTTACCTCGCCGTAGCGGGTGCCGGTTGTCCAGTCCTCGTGGAACTGGGTGATCTCCTCGTGTGACCGGCCGATCCAGTTCCAGAACATCTCGGTGCAGCACGACGTTTTCCCAGGTCAACTGGGGCCCGGATCGCTGACGGTCAGCAAACTGTCAGCATAAGAACCCGAGGAGGCCCCAGCAATGGCCGCCAAGACGCTCCCGCGAGGAATGGGCAGCTTCTTCAAGGAGTGCAAGCACACCCCCGCCCGGTGGGCCAAGTGCCTCCACCCCTACAAGGTCCGCTACCGGGACGCCGGTGGGAGACAGGCCGAGGAGTCGGGGTTCGCCACGGAGGACGAGGCGATCGACCGTTTGACCACTCTCTACAAGGCTAGGAAGGCCGCTCCGAGGCAAGACGCCAAGGCCGAGCGCATCGCAAAGTACGGCACTATGCAGCTGCGGGAGTACACGGCGGAGTGGAAGGAAGGCCAGCGACATTTGGCGCCGGCGTCCCTGAGCCACTTGGACTCGCTCCTGCAGCACCACATCTTCCCGGCCCTCGGCAGCCGCAGGATGAGCAGCTTCGACCACAAAGTCGTCGACGGGTTCATACGCACCATGGAGCGGAACGGCGTCGGCCTGGCAGCCCAGTCCAATGCCTACGACAAGCTGAAGGCGATCCTCCTCGACGCACGTCGCTTGGGACTCTTCGACGACAACCCGCTCTCGGGGGTCAAGCCTCCCCAGTACGACCCCAAGCGCGCCGTGATCCCTTCTCCGGAGCAACTCCAGGCCGTTCGCGTCGCCGGCGACGACACGCTGACCCTCCTGATCGACCTGATGAGCGGCTGCGGCCTCCGCAACGGCGAAGCGGCCGCAGTCAATCTGCGGAACCTCGTGGCCGACGACGTCTACCGGGTGACGGAGCAGGTCAACCAGACCACAAAGACGTACGACCGCCTCAAGCACCGGAAGGCCGGTGAGTACCGCGACGTGCCGCTGCCGGCCAGCACGAGAAGCACCATCGAGTGGTACGCCGAAGTGCACGGGAACGTCGACGGCTACCTGCTTCGCCACCCCCGTGACCCCACACGGCCCTTTCAGCCCTACCTGCTGCAGAACCAGTGGCAGAGATTGAAACGGCGGGGAGATCTCGACATACCCGACGGGATGGTGATCTACAGCATGCGCCACTTCTTCGCCTCGAACTGCCTGCGGCACAACATCCCCATCACCGACGTCGCCGAGTGGATGGGGCACAACAACATCGAGATCACGTACAAGATCTACCGCCACCTCATGCCCGGCTCGATCAGCAGCGCGGCCAAGCTCCTGGACCTGGGGCTCATCGCATGAGGCTGTGCGCGGCGCCGGCATGGCCACGAGCGCCCCGCGCGCCGCGTGCGGCCGAATACCGCCCCACCGAGCACAGGTACACGACGCACAGGATGCCCTCCCTACATAGCCGACGATCCCCGGTTTCCGAAACCGGGGAATCTGCGGACTATGACAGCACAGGAACACCCAGCCCGCGACAAAGGGAGCAGAATGCCAGCACAGTTTATGACAACCAGGGAACTGGCCGAACATCTGAACATGTCGGTTGCCTGGGTGTACCGGGAGGCCGCCCGCATCGGCCTGACTGCATACAAATTCGGCGCCGGGCGCAATGCAAAGATGCAGTTTCGCGTATCAGAAGTCCAAAAATGGATCGAGCAACAAAGCGTCCCATTCAATTGAGAAATGCAACGTTCACGATCGATTGCACACAGGGCCAGATGGAGGAAATTTGACAGCAAGAACCCTGCCCCGGGGAATGGGGACGTTTTTCAAATCCTGCGACCACCCGACGAATAGGTGGTCGAAATGTTCCCATGATTACAAGATCCGATATCGCAACCCTGTGGGGCGCCAAACCCAAGAGTCCGGTTTCACTACCCAGGACGCGGCCATAACGAGGCTCACAGAGGCGTATCGGGCAAAAAGAGGCACGGGAAGCCCGTCAAAGGCTGAACGCGCCAGAAGATACGGACGGATGACGTTCTCCGAGTACGTAACCGAATGGCGAGGTGGTCAACGACACTTGGCAGAATCTTCTGTCAAGCAGCTCGACTCGCTTCTTGGGTGCCACCTGTTGCCCTTCTTCGGTAGCCGACGAATGGATTCATTCGATCACAAGATTGTCGACGAATTTGTGCGACATATGGAAGTGCGCGGCGTAGGACCAGCCGCTCAGTCAAATGCCTTCGACAAGCTCGCAACTATCCTTCTGGATGCTCGTCGCCTGGGCGTCTATCAGGAGAGCCCGGTCATCGGGGTCCAACATCCCCAATATTCCCCCGTGCGCGCAGTGATTCCTACGGCATCCCAACTGGCGTTGCTTCGCAGCCAGGGTGACGACTCTTTCCGCCTGCTCGTAGATCTCATGAGTGGCTGCGGCCTGCGCAACGGCGAGGCTGCTGCGGTCAACGTGAACAACATGGTGGCCGACGATGTCTACCGCGTCACTGAGCAAGTGAACCAAACCACACGAAAGTACGGACCGATCAAACATCGAAAGAAGGGTGAATATCGCGACGTCCCGTTGCCGACGCAGGTCAGAGAGACAATCGAGTGGCATGCCGACAAGCACGGAACCACCGACGGCTACCTACTTCGGCACCCTAAAGACAGATACCGAGCATTCCAGCCGTATTTCTTCCAGAACCAGTGGCAACGCCTTCGTAATGCACAGACTCTCGACCTCCCCGATGGCATGGTCATTTACAGCATGCGTCACTTCTTCGCGTCGAATTGCCTGAGCCATGGCATCGCCATCACAGATGTAGCCGAATGGATGGGGCACAAAAGCATCGAGATTACGTTCAAGACTTACCGACACCTAATGCCTGGAACCCTCGGACAAGCCGCCAAGCTCCTAAACTTTGGCCTCGCTGCTTGATTCTCCCGATAGGCCGCAGTGAAGGAGCACCGCAAAATCTGAAGCTCCGCCAGGGGGCGCCGCCCCCCCCT
>NZ_JBEYVX010000014.1:0-112848 GCF_040644195.1 Streptomyces sp. NPDC047014
CACGCCGCCAGCGTTCGTCCTGAGCCAGGATCAAACTCTCCATGAATGTTTACCCGTAATCGGGTGCACACATCACGTTGAGCGGGCATGTCATGGCCGGAATATGGCCGACACACCACTGCGTCCTCGCTGTGTTTTTTTGCCTGCAAGCATCACCCGAAGGCGACCTCACAGGTCTTTTTCAAAGGAACCTCATCCACCGAAGTGGACGGGGTATCAACTTCTGGCGTTGATTTTTGGCACGCTGTTGAGTTCTCAAGGAACGGACGCTTCCTTCGTACTCACCCTCGCGGGTTTTCCTCCGGGCTTTCGTTCTGCTGTGTTGCTTTGTTCTTGCGTTTCCGACTCTATCAGACGTTTTCCGTGTCCGATTTCCTCGGTGCTTTCCAGGTCTTCGCTTTCGCGCTTTCCTTTCCGGCGATTCCGACTCTATCAGATTCTTTTCCGTGTCGTTTCCGACCTGGATTGGAATTCCGATGGCCTTCGGAGGGCCTTTCCCTTTCGGGCGGATCAGACCATATCAGGAGTTCCTGCGGTCCGATTCCCACCCGCCCGCACGACGCGGCCGGACACACGTGTGTGCCGGGGGTTCGTGCGGGGTGGAGACGTAAACGTACTGGAGCGGGGCCCCCGGACGCAAATCCGGTTGCCCCGCTCCCGTCGGGTCGCTACGGCCGGGTCCTCATCAGACCTCGACGACGACCGGAAGGATCATCGGGCGGCGGCGGTAGCTGTCCGAGACCCACTTGCCCATCGTGCGGCGGATGAGCTGCTGGATCTGGTGCGGCTCGGCCACACCGTCGGCCGCCGCACGGGCGATGGCCTCCTCGATCTTGGTGATGACGGCGCCGAAGGCCCCGTCGTCGATGCCGGAACCGCGGGCCTGGATGTTCGGGCCGCTGACCACCTTGCCGGTGGTGCTGTCCACGACGACGTAGACCGAGATGATGCCCTCGTCGCCGAGGATCCGGCGGTCCTTGAGGGACGCGTCGGTGACGTCGCCGACCGAGAGGCCGTCCACGTACACGTAGCCGGCCTGGACCTTGCCCGCGATACGGGCCTTGCCGTCGATCAGGTCGACGACCACGCCGTCCTCCGCGATGACGATGCGGTCCTTGGGGACACCCGTCATCGCGCCGAGCTCGGCGTTGGCGCGCAGGTGGCGCCATTCGCCGTGGACCGGCATCAGGTTCCGCGGCTTGCAGATGTTGTAGAAGTACAGCAGCTCGCCGGCGGAGGCGTGGCCCGAGACGTGCACCTTGGCGTTGCCCTTGTGCACGACATTGGCACCCCAGCGGGTGAGGCCGTTGATCACACGGTAGACCGCGTTCTCGTTGCCCGGGATCAGGGACGACGCCAGGACCACGGTGTCGCCGGGGACGATCCGGATCTGGTGGTCGCGGTTCGCCATGCGGGACAGTGCCGCCATGGGCTCGCCCTGCGAACCGGTGCAGACCAGTACGACCTCCTCGGGCGGCAGGTCGTCGAGGGTCTTCACGTCCACGACGAGACCGGCCGGGACCCGCAGGTAGCCCAGATCGCGGGCGATGCCCATGTTGCGGACCATCGAGCGGCCGACGAAGGCGACCCGGCGGCCGTACTCGTGGGCGGCGTCCAGGATCTGCTGGATGCGGTGCACGTGGCTGGCGAAGCTGGCCACGATGATCCGGTGGTGGGCGTTCGCGAAGACGTTCCGCAGGACGCCGGAGATCTCCCGCTCCGGCGGGACGAAGCCCGGGACCTCGGCGTTCGTCGAGTCCGAGAGGAGGAGGTCGATGCCCTCCTCGCTCAGCCGCGCGAAGGCGTGCAGGTCGGTCAGGCGGCGGTCCAGCGGGAGCTGGTCCATCTTGAAGTCGCCGGTGGCGACGACCAGGCCCGCGCCGGTCCGGATCGCGACCGCGAGGGCGTCCGGGATGGAGTGGTTGACGGCGATGAACTCGCAGTCGAAGGGGCCGAGGGCCTCGCGCTCGCCTTCCTTCACCTCAAGGGTGTAGGGGCGGATGCGGTGCTCCTGGAGCTTGGCCTCGATGAGGGCCAGCGTCAGCTTGGAACCGATCAGCGGGATGTCCGGCTTCTCCCGCAGGAGGAAGGGGACGGCGCCGATGTGGTCCTCGTGGCCGTGGGTGAGGACGATGCCCTCGATGTCGTCGAGACGATCCCGGATGGACGAGAAGTCCGGCAGGATCAGGTCGATGCCCGGCTGCTCCTCCTCGGGGAAGAGGACGCCGCAGTCGACGATCAGCAGTCGGCCGTCGTACTCGAAGACGGTCATGTTGCGGCCGATCTCGCCGAGACCACCCAGGGGGGTGACCCTGAGGCCGCCCTTGGGCAGCTTCGGCGGCGGACCGAGTTCCGGATGCGGATGGCTCAAAAGGTTCTCCTCACCACACACGCCACGCACCCCGGAAGGCACGTGGCGCGCGTGCATTCGTGCACTTGCTGTGTCTGCTTCTGCTGTTGTTCGTTCGTGCTTATTCGGTTGTGAAGTCTGTTGTCAGAGCTGTACCCCGCCCGCAGCAAGATCGATCTTGAGCCGGGCCGTCTCTTCGGCGCTCAGTTCGATCAGCGGCAGGCGCAGCGGGCCCGCGGGCAGGCCCTGGAGGTTCAGTGCGGCCTTGGTGGTCATCACGCCCTGGGTACGGAACATGCCCGTGTACACCGGGAGCAGCTTCTGGTGGATCTCGGTGGCCTTCTGGACGTCCCCGGCGAGGTACGCCTCCAGCATGGCCCGCAGCTCGGGGGTGGTCACGTGGCCGACGACGGAGACGAAGCCGACGCCGCCGACCGACAGCAGCGGCAGGTTCAGCATGTCGTCACCGGAGTACCAGGCCAGGCCGCTGCGCGCGATGGCCCAGCCGGCGGCGCCGAGGTCTCCCTTGGCGTCCTTGTTGGCCACGATACGGGGGTGCTCGGCCAGCCGGACCAGGGTCTCGGTGTCGATCGGGACGCCGCTGCGGCCGGGGATGTCGTAGAGCATGACCGGCAGCCCGGTGGCGTCTGCGACGGCCGTGAAGTGCCGGTACAGGGCTTCCTGCGGGGGCTTGCTGTAGTACGGCGTGACCGCGAGCAGGCCGTGCGCGCCGGCGCTCTCCGCCGCGCGGGCCAGCTCCAGGGTGTGGCGGGTGTCGTTGGTGCCGATGCCGGCGACCACGTGGGCGCGGTCTCCGACGGCCTCCGCCACGGCTCGTACGAGGTCGTTTTTCTCCGCGTCGGTGGTGGTGGGCGACTCACCGGTGGTGCCGTTGACGATCAGGCCGTCGTTGCCTGCGTCCACCAGGTGGACGGCGAGACGCTGCGCGCCGTCGAGGTCGAGTGCGCCATCAGCCGTGAACGGCGTGATCATGGCGGTGAGGACCCGCCCGAAGGGGGTCTGCGGAGTCGAGATCGGAGCCATGGGTAACACGCTACTCGCTGCCATGCTCGCGGTGTCCCCTCGGGGGACGTCAACGGGGTGTTGGACGCCGGCACTGCCTGCTCGGGGGTTCAAGCAGTGCCGGGTCCGTTTGATCAGCCTAGATGAACTTTACGAAACGCCGCAATACGGACACTTCGCACTTGACTCGGCGGATCTGTACGCCAGGGGTGTACCGGGCCTTACGGGGCAACGCGTCCGTTGGCGTTGAAGGCCGCGTACGTGAGCGGCATGAGCTGCGCCCAGTGCTGCTCCATCCTCTCGCCGACCATCTCGATCTCCCGCTGCGGGAAGGACGGGACCGCCGCCAGCTCGTGCTGGGTGCGCAGGCCGAGGAAGTGCATCAGCGAGCGCGCGTTGCAGGTGGCGTACATCGAGGAGAACAGGCCCACCGGCAGGACCGAGCGGGCCACCTCGCGGGCCACGCCCGCGGCCAGCATCTCCTGGTACGCCTCGTACGCCCGTACGTAGGAGTCCTCCATGACGCGCGCGGTCAGCTCCTGCTGCGCCGGGGTGCCCTCGACGAAGACGTACTTGCCGGGGCGGCCCTCCTGGACCAGCTTCCGCTCGGCGTCGGGGACGTAGAAGACCGGCTCCAGCTCCCTGTAGCGGCCCGATTCCTCGTTGTAGGACCAGCCCACGCGGTGCCGCATGAACTCGCGGAAGACGAAGATCGGGGCGCTGATGAAGAAGGTCATCGAGTTGTGCTCGAAGGGGCTGCCGTGGCGGTCGCGCATCAGGTAGTTGATCAGCCCGCGCGAGCGCTCCGGGTCCTTGCGCAGCTCGTCCAGGGACTGCTCGCCCGCGGTGGAGACCCGGGCCGCCCACAGCACGTCGGAGTCGGCGGCGGAGTGCTTCACCAGCTCCACCGTCACCTCGCTGCGGAAACTGGGTTTCAGATCTGAAGCGGCGGTCTCGCTCACCGGGGGTCCTTCCACACGTGCGTCCTGGGGCGCGCCCACTCTACGGCGCCGCCGGCGGCCCCCCGCGCGGGCGCACGCGGCGGGCGGAGTGCCGTACGGCCGGGACACAGCGGGCGCACAGCTGACACACAGCCATGAATTTTGCCTAATGCCCCGAAAACCGGCACCAATTGAGCCGCCCGTTCGTCCTACGGGGAGAGCGCACATCCCACCCCGACCCCGAGGAGATTCGTCCTGATGTTCCTCCGGCGCGAACCCGTTCCGTTCGCCTTCGTCTCCGAAGCCGACCGTTTCCGCAGCAATGTCACTCCCCCGCCGCGCGAGCGCCTGGGCAAGGCCCAGTTGGCGGCCCGTACTCTGGTCGGGCTGACCGTGGTCGCGGGGCTCGCCGGCTCACTGCTCTTCGGGATGCCCGCGCTGCAGCCCGTCAAGGTGCCGGAGAAGTCGCAGCAGTCGGCGGCGTCCCAGGGGCGGTAGCCTCACGGGCACAGCCCAACCGAACGTGCATGTGAGTGAGGTCCAGCCGTGCCCCTGCCCTTCCTGACGGCCGACGGCGTAACCGACGCGGACGAAGACGAGGTCCTGGCCCATGCCGACCACGAGCGCTGGCGGCGGCCCTACCGCCCGGGCCCGTGGCGCGTGGCCCTCGCCGCGCTGCTGCTCCTGCTGTCCGCCTTCATGCTGCTCGCCACGATGATCGTCGCCTTCGCCGGCGGCTGGGGCGGCGCCCTGGCCTGTCTGGTGGCCGCCCTCGCGGTGCTCGGCTCGGCGCTGCAGATGCTGCGCGTCGGCGTCTGGGTGAACCGCACGGGGCTGCGCCGGGTCGGCTTCTTCCGCACCCGCACCACCGCCTGGAACGAGATCGGCGAGCTGCGCACCGTGCAGCAGCCCGTGCGCTGGCTCGGCCTGCCGCGCACCGTGCAGGGTCAGGCGCTGACCATGTCGGGGCGGGGCGAGGCGGAGCCGCCGGTGCTGCTGACCGACCACAGCGCCGACTTCCTGTCCCGGGGCGAGGCGTTCGACCGGGCCGCCGACCTGGTCGGCGCCTGGGCCGAGGAGTACCGCAGCCCGGTGCCCGCCTGACACCCGGTCCCCGGGTGGCGGGGACAGGCCGCGGGAGGCCCGTACAGGTGTCAGACCTGTACGGGCTTCTTGTCGTGCAGGGCGATCGCGCGCTGCATGGCCTTGCGCGCCCGCGGGGTGTCCCGGGCGTCGTGGTAGGCGACGGCCAGGCGGAACCAGCTGCGCCAGTCCCCCGGGGCGTCCTCGGTCTCGGCCTTGCGGCGCGCGAAGACCTCGTCGGCGGAGTCGCGCAGGATGCGGCCGTACTGGTCGCGCTCCAGCTCGTCCACGGGCAGCCCGCCCTCGGCCTCCAGCTCGCCGGCGAGCTGGTTGGCCCGGGTGACGAACTGGGTGTTCTTCCACAGGAACCAGACGCCGATGACCGGCAGGATCAGCACGGCCCCGCCGAAGGTGACGGTGAGCCAGGTGCCCTGCTGGATCAGCATCAGACCCCGGCTGCCGACCAGGACGAAGTACACGACCAGGACGGCCGCGGTGAGGAAGTACGTGATCTTCGCGCGCATCGTGAATCAGTCCGGTCAGCCCAGGTCGAGGAAGTGTTCCAGGCCGAAGGTGAGGCCCGGGGTGCGCACCACGCGGCGCGCGCCGAGCAGGATGCCCGGCATGAAGCTGCTGTGGTGCAGGGAGTCGTGACGGAGGGTCAGGGTCTCGCCCTCGCCGCCGAGGAGGACCTCCTGGTGGGCGAGGAGGCCGCGCAGGCGGACGGCGTGCACCGGGACCCCGTCGACGTCCGCGCCGCGGGCGCCGTCGAGGGCGGTGGCGGTGGCGTCCGGCTGGGCGCCGAGGCCGGCCTCGGCGCGGGCGGCCGCGATCAGCTGGGCCGTCCGGGTCGCGGTGCCGGAGGGGGCGTCGGCCTTGTTCGGGTGGTGCAGCTCCACGACCTCGACGGATTCGAAGTAGCGGGCGGCCTGGGCGGCGAACCTCATGGTGAGGACCGCGCCGATGGAGAAGTTCGGGGCGATGAGCACCCCGGTCTCCGGGGAGGCGGCGAGCCAGGTGTTCAGCTGCGCGAGGCGGTCCTCGTTCCAGCCGGTGGTGCCGACCACCGCGTGGATGCCGTGGCCGGTGAGGAACTCCAGGTTCTCCATCACCGAGCCGGGGGTGGTCAGCTCGACGGCGACCTGGGCCCCGGCCTCGGTCAGCGCCTCCAGCTTGTCGCCGCGGCCGAGCGCCGCGACCAGTTCCATGTCCTCGGCGGCCTCGACGGCCCGGACGGCCTCGGAGCCGATGCGGCCCTGTGCCCCGAGGACGGCCACGCGCAGCTTGCTCATAGTCTTTCCTTACCTCCGTACGGAAACTAGGCGACGACCTCGTCGAGGCGTGCGGCCTGCTTCTCCTTGAGCGGGCCGATCACCGCGAGCGAGGGGCGCTGGGCCAGTACATCCTGTGCCACCGCCCGTACGTCGTCCGGGGTGACCGCGGCGATCTCGGCGAGCATGTCGTCGACCGACATCTGGTCGCCCCAGCACAGCTCGCTCTTGCCGATGCGGTTCATGAGCGCGCCGGTGTCCTCCAGGCCGAGGACGGTGGAGCCGGAGAGCTGGCCTACGGCCCGCCTGATCTCCTCGTCGCCGAGTCCTTCGGAGGCGACCTTGTCCAGCTCGTCGCGGCAGATCCGCAGCACGTCGTGGACCTGGCTGGGCCGGCAGCCCGCGTAGACGCCGAAGAGGCCGGTGTCGGCGAAGCCCGAGGTGTACGAGTACACGCTGTAGGCGAGGCCGCGCTTCTCCCGGACCTCCTGGAAGAGCCGGGAGGACATCCCGCCGCCGAGGGCGGTGTTCAGTACGCCCAGGGCCCAGCGGCGCTCGTCGGTGCGGGCGAGGCCGGGCATGCCGAGGACCACGTGGGCCTGCTCGGTCTTGCGGCCCACCAGGTCGACGCGGCCGGCGGTGCGCAGGCGCTTGGTGCCGGTGCGCGGGCCGATCGGGACGGCGTCGGTGCGGGTGAGCGCGCCGGCCTTCTCGAAGGCGGCGCGGACCTGGCGGACGACCTTGTGGTGGTCGACGTTGCCGGCGGCGGCGACGACCAGGTGGGTGGGGTCGTAGTGCTTCTTGTAGAAGCGGCGGATCCGGTCGGCGCCGAGGGCGTTGATCGTGTCGACGGTGCCGAGGACGGGGCGGCCCAGGGGGCTGTCGCCGTACATGGTCTGCGCGAACAGGTCGTGGACCATGTCGCCCGGGTCGTCCTCGGTCATCGCGATCTCTTCGAGGATGACCCCGCGCTCGGCGTCGACGTCCTCCTCGCGGATCAGCGAGCCGGTGAGCATGTCGCAGACGACGTCGATGGCCAGCGGCAGGTCGGTGTCGAGGACCCGCGCGTAGTAGCAGGTGTACTCCTTCGCCGTGAAGGCGTTCATCTCGCCGCCGACCGCGTCGATCGCGGAGGAGATGTCGAGGGCGCTGCGCTTGCCGGTGCCCTTGAAGAGGAGGTGTTCCAGGTAGTGCGTGGCGCCGTTCAGGGCGGGGGTCTCGTCGCGGGAGCCGACGTGCGCCCAGATGCCGAAGGTGGCGGAGCGGACGGAGGGCAGCGTCTCGGTGACGACGCGCAGTCCGCCGGGGAGGACGGTGCGCCGGACGGTGCCGATGCCGTTCTCGCCCTTGAGCAGGGTTTGGGTACGGGCGACGGCCCGCCCCTCCGAGGAGGGGCGGGCCGTCACACGGGAACTACGCGACGTCACTTGTCGGAGTCGTCCTTGTCAGCCTCGTCCGCGGCGTCCTCGCCCTCGATCACGGGGATCAGGGAGAGCTTGCCGCGCTGGTCGATCTCGGCGATCTCGACCTGGACCTTGGTGCCGACCGCGAGCACGTCCTCGACGTTCTCCACGCGCTTGCCGCCGGCGAGCTTGCGGATCTGCGAGATGTGCAGCAGGCCGTCCTTGCCGGGCATGAGGGAGACGAAGGCACCGAAGGTGGTGGTCTTGACGACCGTACCCAGGTAGCGCTCGCCGACCTCCGGCATGGTCGGGTTGGCGATCGAGTTGATCGTGGCACGGGCGGCCTCGGCGGCCGGGCCGTCGGAGGCACCGATGTAGATGGTGCCGTCGTCCTCGATCGTGATCTCGGCGCCGGTGTCCTCCTGGATCTGGTTGATCATCTTGCCCTTGGGGCCGATGACCTCACCGATCTTGTCCACCGGGATCTTGACGGTGATGATCCGCGGGGCGAACGGGGACATGGCGTCCGGGGTGTCGATCGCTTCCATCATCACGTCGAGGATGTGGAGGCGGGCGTCGCGGGCCTGCTTGAGGGCCGCGGCCAGGACGGAGGCCGGGATGCCGTCGAGCTTGGTGTCCAGCTGGAGCGCGGTGACGAACTCCTTGGTGCCGGCGACCTTGAAGTCCATGTCGCCGAAGGCGTCCTCCGCACCGAGGATGTCGGTGAGGGCGACGTAGTGGGTCTTGCCGTCGATCTCCTGGGAGATCAGGCCCATGGCGATACCGGCGACGGGGGCCTTGAGGGGCACACCGGCGTTCAGCAGCGACATGGTGGAGGCGCAGACCGAGCCCATGGACGTCGAACCGTTGGAGCCGAGGGCCTCGGACACCTGGCGGATCGCGTAGGGGAACTCCTCGCGGGTCGGGAGGACCGGCACGATCGCGCGCTCGGCGAGCGCGCCGTGGCCGATCTCGCGGCGCTTCGGCGAACCGACGCGGCCGGTCTCGCCGACGGAGTACGGCGGGAAGTTGTAGTTGTGCATGTAGCGCTTACGGGTCACCGGGGAGAGGGTGTCCAGCTGCTGCTCCATGCGGAGCATGTTGAGGGTGGTGACGCCCAGGATCTGGGTCTCGCCACGCTCGAACAGCGCCGAGCCGTGCACGCGCGGGATGGCCTCGACCTCGGCGGCGAGGGTACGGATGTCCGTGATCCCGCGGCCGTCGATGCGGACCTTGTCCTTGATGACGCGCTCGCGGACCAGGGCCTTGGTGAGGCTCCGGTACGCGGCGGAGATCTCCTTCTCGCGGCCTTCGAAGGCCGGGAGGAGCTTCTCGGCGGCGATCTCCTTGATGCGGTCCAGCTCGGCCTCGCGGTCCTGCTTGCCCGCGATGGTCAGCGCCTGGGAGAGCTCGCCCTTGACGGCGGCCGCGAGGGCCTCGTACACGTCGTCCTGGTAGTCCAGGAAGACCGGGAACTCGCCCTCGGGCTTGGCGGCCTTGGCGGCGAGGTCGGCCTGGGCCTTGCAGAGGACCTTGATGAACGGCTTGGCGGCCTCCAGGCCGGCCGCGACGATCTCCTCGGTCGGCGCCTCGGCGCCGCCCTTGACGAGGGCGATGGTCTTCTCGGTGGCCTCGGCCTCGACCATCATGATCGCGACGTCGCCGTCCTCCAGGCTGCGGCCCGCGACGACCATGTCGAAGACGGCGTCCTCGAGCTCGGTGTGCGTCGGGAACGCCACCCACTGGCCGCGGATCAGCGCGACGCGGACGCCGCCGATCGGGCCGGAGAAGGGCAGGCCGGCCAGCTGGGTGGACGCGGACGCGGCGTTGATCGCGATGACGTCGTACAGGTGGTCCGGGTTGAGCGCCATGATCGTGGCGACGACCTGGATCTCGTTGCGCAGGCCCTTCTTGAAGGACGGGCGCAGCGGGCGGTCGATCAGGCGGCAGGTGAGGATCGCGTCCTCGGAGGGGCGGCCCTCGCGGCGGAAGAAGGAGCCGGGGATCTTGCCGGCCGCGTACTGCCGCTCCTCGACGTCCACCGTGAGGGGGAAGAAGTCGAGCTGGTCCTTGGGCTTCTTCGACGCGGTGGTGGCGGACAGCACCATCGTGTCGTCGTCCAGGTAGGCAACGGCGGAGCCGGCGGCCTGGCGGGCCAGGCGGCCCGTCTCGAAGCGGATGGTGCGGGTGCCGAAGGAGCCGTTGTCGATGACGGCCTCGGCGTAGTGGGTCTCGTTCTCCACCAGTGTCTTCTCCATTTTCGTCGTCTCCGTCCGCCGCCCGTGTGGCGGTGGACGGTTGCGGAGAAGCGCTCCTGGCGTGCGGGCCGGTCTTCGATCGAAGCATCCGGTTCGTTGCCCTCCTGGGGCATTCCGGGTGCCACTACCGAGGACCGGCGGCGTGGGAGGGCGCTCCTCCTCTTCAGTTGTGCACGTCTCGTCGTCGGACGTACACGTGCGTCCGTTCCAGATTACAAAGGGTCCGGTCCGTAGCGCACGTACAGCAAAGGGAGCGGCCCCCGGAAATGTGGGAACCGCTCCCTTCACACGTCTTACTTGGCGCCGGCCGCACCGCGGCGGATGCCGAGGCGCTCGACCAGCGTACGGAAGCGCTGGATGTCCTTCTTGGCCAGGTACTGCAGCAGGCGGCGACGCTGGCCGACCAGGATCAGCAGACCACGACGGGAGTGGTGGTCGTGCTTGTGGGTCTTGAGGTGCTCGGTCAGGTCCGAGATGCGGCGCGACAGCATCGCGACCTGGACCTCGGGGGAGCCGGTGTCGCCCTCCTTGGTACCGAACTCGGTGATGATCTGCTTCTTCGTAGCGGCGTCGAGCGGCACGCGTACTCCTCGTTTGGGTCTTCATTGCCGCCGAGTGCCCCAGGTCGAATTCTCTGGGGAGCTTCCGTGACTCGGGAGGCGGGGTCCGCTGAGCGCAGCCCCCAGAGCGTTCCGGAGGCGCGTACACAAACGGCCGTCACACAGCGTACCAGGCTGCCGCTCGGGCTCGTCTCAGCTGGTGAGAGCGCGGGCCCGGGCGTAGACATCGAGCACGGCCAGGGCCAGGGGCACCAGGCAGAGCAGGACCGCCGCCTCGGTGAGGTCGAGCAGCCGCCCCCAGAAGGGTGACAGACCCGTGCGGGGAATGACCAGCGCAATTCCGGCGAGGAGGGCCGCGCCGGCGGCGACGGCGGCCGTCAGCCAGAGGGTACGCAGGTCCAGCCCGGCCCGGTCCTGCTCCAGCAGCAGCGCTTCGCGCAGGGCGGCCGGCGGGTGCAGCGCCAGGCCGAGGACCAGCAGGGCGACGGCGGCGAGCCCGGCGGTGAGGGCGCACACCACCTGGGAGGTGTAGCGGAAGAGGCGGGCGCGCAGCAGCATCGCGAGGCCGGTGGCCAGGGCGAGCAGGCGGGCCCAGGTGCTGTCGGAGAAGCCGAGGACGGCGGCGGCGCCGACGGCGACGGCGGAGCAGCCGCCGACGAGGCCGAGCAGCATCTCGTGGCCGCGGCGGGCCTGGGCGGCGATGGCTTCGGCGTCGAGCGGGGCGGCCTGCTCGGCCGGGTCGGTGCCGGGCCGGTCGCCGTACGGCTCGGTCTCGTAGCGGTCGGGCGTCTGGTAGTCCTCGGTGGCGCTGTGCGGGGCGGCGTAGCCGATGGGCAGCCGGGCGAAGCGGGCGGACAGGCCCGGGAGGAAGGCGACGAGGCCGATGGCGACGGGGGCGCAGACGGCGGCGGTGCCGGTCGCGGAGGCCCCGGTGGCGATCGCGGCGAAGGTGGCGAGGGTGCCGGTGGCGGCGAGGAAGGTGGCCGCGACGAAGGGGGCGTCGCCGCTGGGGGTGAGGGCGACGAGGGCGACGGAGGCGACGAGGACGCAGACGCAGCCGAGCAGGAACTGGAGGCGGCCGGGGCCGTGGCCGGCGGCGGGGCCGGTGATCCCGGAGCCGGCGATCAGCAGCAGCGGCAGGGCGCCGAGGCCGAGGGCGGTGGCGGTGAGCCGGTCGCGGTAGACGCGGGCACGGACCCCGGCGACGGCGGTGAGCAGGAGGCCGAGGGCGCCCGCGACGATGCCGGGCAGGCCGTGCATGTCGTGGCGGACGGGGTCGGCGTACCAGAGGACGAGGCCGAGCATGAGGAGGAGGACGGCGGAACCGGCCAGTCCGGCGCCGCGCAGCATGTCGTCGCTCCAGCGGTGCCGGTCGCGGACGACGGCGGAGGCGACGGCGTCGGAGACGTCGTCGAAGACGGCGGGCGGCAGGGATTCCGCGAAGGGGCGCAGGCTGAGCACTTCGCCGTCGAGGACCTGCTGGGCGGCGAGGGTGCGGGCGCCGTCGAGGACGGTGCCGGAGCGGCGGACGAGGTGGAAGCCGGTGGGGGCGCCGACGGGCTGGGTCTGGCCGGTGAGCCGGAGCAGTTCGGGGTAGACGTCGGCGACGGCGATGTCCTCGGGGAGGGCCACGTCGATCCGGCTGTCGGGGGCCACGACGGTGACCCTGCAGAAACCCGTCGTCCCGGCCGTACTCACCGTTGAGACCCCCCGTGTCGGTGTTCGCGCCCGCGGCCCGATTCGCGGTTGCGCATGCTGCGCGCGTCACCCTACAGGGGGTGCGGGGCCGGGCCGCCTGGCGGAGTGGGGGCGGGGGGCGGCAAGTAGGATCGCGGTCGCGTGGGGGGAGCGCCCCCGCGTACCCGGGACTTGGGGGCGCCGGCTGTGTCGTCCCGTCCGCTGTCGAGGGATGGATGCTCCGGTGAGCCAGATCGTCGTCAAACGCCCGCCGCGGTCCCTGCCGCCGGAGGTTCCCTCCGAGGAGCTGAGGCTGGAGTCCCCGCCCGAACTGCCGCGCGGGCAGCAGGAGGGCATGCTGATGCAGCTCCTGCCGATGCTCGGCATGGGCTCGTCCGTGGTGTTCTTCTTCATGCCGGGTGCGGCGCCGTTCATGCGCATCATGGGTGTGCTGATGCTGGTGTCGACGGTGGCGATGGTGATCGCGCAGCTGGTCCGGCACCGTCGCGGTACACAGGGGCAAATGGCCGATGTGCGCCGGGACTACCTCAAGTATCTGGCCCAGACGCGGCGTCAGGTGCGCCGGACGGCGCGGGCGCAGCGGGACGCGCAGCTGTATCTGCACCCGGCTCCGGAGCAGTTGTGGTCGGTGGTCGCGGAGGGTTCGCGGCTGTGGGAGCGCCGGGTGGGCGACGCGGACTTCGGGCAGGCGCGGCTGGGGCTGGGCGTGCAGCGGCTGTCGACGCCGCTGGTGGCTCCGGAGACGGCGCCGGTGGACGAGCTGGAGCCGCTGACGGCGGGCGCGATGCAGCGTTTCCTCCAGGTGCATTCCTCGCTGGACGGGCTGCCGGTGGCGCTGTCGATGCGGGCGTTCTACCACGTGACGGTGTCCGGGGAGGCGGAGTGCGCCCGGGGTACGGCGCGGGCGGTGGTCGCGCAGCTGGCGACGCTGCATTCGCCCGAGGACCTGGTGGTGGCGGTGGTGGCCGCGCCGGGTGCGGTGGCGGCGTGGGACTGGACGAAGTGGCTGCCGCACACGCAGGTGGCCGGGCAGGTCGACGGGGCCGGTACGAAGCGGCTGTTCGGCGACGACCTGGCCGAGCTGGAGGCGCTGCTGGGGCCGCGGCTGGAGGGCCGGCCGCGGTTCAGCCGGGAGACCTCGCCGGTGCTGGACCAGCCGCATCTGGTGGTGGTCCTGGACCCGGGCTCCGCCCGGGGTGCCCTGGTGCCGCCGGACTCGGTGTTCGCGGCGGCGGAGGGCTTGCAGGGGGTGACCATCGTGGAGGTGGTCGCGGGTGAGCTGGACGAGCCGCGCGGCGGTCTGTCGGTGGTGGTGCGGCCGGGGCGGCTGCGGCTGGAGTCGGGGGCGGGCGTCGCGTACGAGGGCGTACCGGACACCCTGTCGCTGCCGGCGGCCGAGGCGCTGGCCCGGCAGCTGGCGCCGCTGCGCACGGGCGGCGGGGACGACGACGAACCGCTGCTGGCGAACCTGGACTTCACGGACCTGCTGAACCTGGGCGACGCGGCGGCCGTGGACGTGGCGCGGACCTGGCGGCCGCGGTCGGCCGGTGAGCGGCTGCGCGTACCGATCGGGGTGGGTGAGGACGGCGCCCCGGTGATGCTGGACCTCAAGGAGGCGGCGCAGGAGGGCATGGGGCCGCACGGGCTGTGCGTGGGCGCGACCGGTTCGGGCAAGTCGGAGCTGCTGCGGACGCTGGTGCTGGGGCTGGCGGTCACGCACACCTCGGAGACGCTGAACTTCGTGCTCGCGGACTTCAAGGGCGGTGCCACCTTCACCGGCATGGGCCGGATGCCGCATGTGGCGGCGGTGATCACGAACCTGGCGGACGACCTGACGCTGGTGGACCGCATGGGCGACTCCATCCGCGGGGAGCTCCAGCGCCGTCAGGAGCTGCTGCGCTCGGCGGGCAACTACGCGAACATCCACGACTACGAGAAGGCCCGCGCGGCCGGTGCCCCGCTGGAGCCGCTGGCCTCGCTGGTGCTGGTCATCGACGAGTTCAGCGAGCTGCTGACGGCGAAGCCGGACTTCATCGACATGTTCATCCAGATCGGCCGCATCGGCCGTTCGCTGGGCGTGCACCTGCTGCTGGCCTCGCAGCGGCTGGAGGAGGGCCGGCTGCGCGGGCTGGACACGTACCTGTCGTACCGGATCGGTCTGCGGACCTTCTCGGCGGCGGAGTCACGGACGGCGATCGGGGTGCCGGACGCCTACCACCTGCCGTCGGTGCCCGGTTCGGGCTATCTGAAGTTCGGTACGGACGAGATGACGCGCTTCAAGGCGGCCTACGTCTCGGGCACCTACCGTTCGGGCGGCCCGGACCTGTCGGTGGGGGCGCTGCCGGTGGAGCGGCGGCCGGCGCTGTTCACGGCGGCTCCGGTGCCGGTGGTGTACGCGGCTCCCGACCCGGCGCGGCTCGCGGCGCGGGAGGCGCGGGAGGACGACGCCCTCGCGGACACGGTGCTGGACGTGATCGTGGGCCGGCTGGAGGGGCAGGGGGTGCCGGCGCACCAGGTGTGGCTGCCGCCGCTGGACCGGGCCCCGGCGCTGGACCAGCTGCTGCCGGCGCTGGCGCCGGGCGCGGAGCGCGGGTTGCACGCGGAGGGGTACACGCGGCCGGGCGGGCTGGTCGTGCCGCTCGGGCTGATCGACAAGCCCTTCGAGCAGCGGCGCGAGGTGCTGTACCGGGACTTCTCGGGTGCGGCGGGCCATCTGATGGTGGTCGGCGGCCCGCAGTCGGGCAAGTCCACGCTGATGCGGACGCTGGTGTCGGCCTTCGCGCTGACGCACACCCCGCGCGAGGTGCAGTTCTACGGGCTGGACTTCGGCGGCGGCAGCCTGTCGTCGGTGTCGGGGCTGCCGCACGTGGGCGGGATCGCCTCGCGGCTGGACCCGGAGCGGGTGCGGCGCACGGTCGCGGAGGTGGGGGGCATCCTCAACCGCCGCGAGGAGTTCTTCCGCGCGCACGGCATCGACTCGATCGGCACCTACCGGCGCCGCCGGGCGGCTGGCGACCTGCCGCACGAGGCGTGGGGCGACGTGTTCCTGATCGTCGACGGCTGGGGCACGTTCCGCGGCGAGTACGAGGGCCTGGAGCAGGTGGTCACGGACATCGCGGCGCGCGGTCTGGGCTACGGCATCCATGTGGTGATCACCGCGGCGCGCTACATGGAGGTGCGGGCGGCGCTCAAGGACCAGATGCTGGGCCGGCTGGAGCTGCGGCTCGGCGACACCATGGACTCGGAGTTCGACCGGAAGGTCGCGGCGAACGTCCCGCAGGGCATGCCCGGCCGCGGGCAGGTGCCGGAGAAGCTGCACTTCCTGGGGGCGCTGCCGCGGATCGACGGCTCCCACGACACGGCGGACCTGTCGGAGGCGACGACCGCCTTCGTGGAGGCCGTACGGCAGAACTGGGCGGGCGCCTCGGCGCCGGGCGTGCGGCTGCTGCCGCGGCTGCTCCGCGCCGACCAGCTGCCCAAGGGCGGGGAGTTCCCCGAGCGCGGTATCGCGATCGGTATCGACGAGACCGGTCTGGAGCCGGTGTTCGTCGACTTCGACGCCGATCCCTTCCTGCTCGTCTTCGGTGAGAGCGAGTCGGGCAAGACGAACCTGCTGCGGCTGATCGCGAAGCAGATCGCGGAGCGCTACACCCCGGACCAGGCGCGGCTGGTGGTGGGCGACTACCGGCGGACCCTGCTCGGTTCGCTGCCGGAGGAGCACCTGCTGGAGTACGCGCCGATGGCGAACTCCCTCCAGATGCACATGGAGGCGCTGGGCGGGGTGTTCTCGCGGCGGCAGCCGCCGCCGGACGTCACGCCGCGGCAGCTGCGCGACCGCAGCTGGTGGACGGGCCCGGACGTGTTCATCATCATCGACGACTTCGACCTGGTGGCGACGAGCCAGGGCAATCCGCTGGGGCCGCTGGTGGACTTCCTGCCCTTCGCCCGGGACACGGGGGTCCGCTTCATCATCGCGCGCAGCACGGCGGGCGCCTCGCGCTCGATGTACGAGTCGTTCATGCAGCGGATCAAGGAGCTGGGCGCGCAGGGCCTCGTCCTGTCGGGCGATCCCGCCGAGGGCGATCTGGTCGGTACGGTGCGGCCGCGGCCGATGCCGCCGGGCCGGGGCTACTTCGTCTCGCGCCGGCGGGGCACCTCGCTGGTGCAGCTGGGCCGGATGCCGGGCGGGATCTGAGCCGTACTCCCCCGGTGGGCGGGCGGATCGGCGGAAAACTGTCCCGGCCGGGGGCGATGCCCCGATAATCGGCCGTGAAGACCGCACCACCGAGGGAGAGGCCGCTCATGGGCACCCAGCAGGAGAAGGACGAGCTGTACGCGCTCGACATCAGCGGTGTGGAGTGGGAGGGCCCGCCCGGGAGCAGCCCGGACGAGGAGCGGGTGGAGATCGCCCGGCTCCCCGAGGGGGCGGTCGCCATGCGCTCGTCGCTGGACCGGGAGACGGTGCTGCGCTACACGGCCGCCGAGTGGGAGGCGTTCGTACTCGGGGCCAGGGACGGCGAGTTCGACCTGGAGCGGCACCACCACCACTGAGGTGCCGGCCGGCACGGCGAAGGGGCGCGCCCGATGCGGGCGCGCCCCTTCGGCGCGTACGGCGCCCGGGGTGGGTGCCGTACCGGGATCAGTAGGCTTCGGTGAAGAGGGTCGACGCCCGCTTGTCGGTGGCGCGGTAGTCGTCCTTGCCGCGCTCGATGAGCTTGGCGACCTTCTCCAGCTCCGCCTGCATGGTGCTGGCCTTGCCCTTGTACTTGCCCTGGAGGGTGACGTACTCGCGGTGCGCCTCGCCGTCCCAGGTGTCGGTGACGACCTTGAGGGCCTGCTCCATCTGCTCCAGGTCCTTGATGATGTTCCCGGAGACGACCCGGATGCGGTCCGCCATCTGCTGGACGGAGTCGTACCGGACCCGGGTGCCGTCGTTCGCCGTCATGCTCTGCTCCTTCTCGCTGTGACCGACTGGAAAGCGGCGTGTGCTCAGATGCCGTCGAGGCCCGAGCGCTGGCCGGCGCCGGGCTGCGCGGTCTGGACGGCGTTCTTGAACGCGGCGCGCACCTCGTCGTCCTGGGCGTTGCTGAGGTTCTTCGTCTGCGCCACCGCGTTGTGCAGGACGCCGAGGAGCCGGCGGATCTCGTCGTGGCTGTCGTTGAGGGTGCTCTGGGCGGTGATGAAGCCGGAGGCGCCCACACCGGTCCAGCCGGCGCTGACGGTGGCGAGGATGTCGGCCAGCTCACGGGCCTGCTTGGAGACGGCGGTGCCGGTCTCCTGGATCTTGTTCTTCGCCCGGACGACCGGGTCGTCCGCAAGTCCGAAGGTGTTCGTGCTCATCGAAGCTCCTCACTTCTGAATTCGCCGGCGGGAGCGGCGGATCGTGCTGCGGAGCGGACCGGGCGGGCGCGGCTGCGCGCCGCTCGCCCCGGGTCGTCCCCCTCCGCTCCACGCGATCCCCCGATCACACTCGTGAAGCCTGCGCCCACCTTAGCCAGTTCGGCTGCGGCGCCCAACACGGGTCGGGCCCCTCTCGCGGAGGACCCGGACCGTTCACTGCAAACGCCGGCGGCGTGCGCGGGCGTCCCGGACGACGGTCGCGGTGCCCGCGATGACGGCGATCAGGACGGCGCCGATGCCGAGAGCGTACGTGCCGAGGCGTTCCTCGCGCTCCTGGGCCGACTCCGTCAGCCGCAGCGGGGCGGCCTGCGGGGCGGCGGCCGGGGGCGGGCCCGGGTCGGGCACGGGGGCGGTGGGGGGCTGCTGGTCCTGGCCGAGGGCGCGGACCGGGTCGACGACGCCCCATCCGACGTAGTCGTCGCGGCCGTTGACCGAGCGCTCGGCGGTGTTCTCGATCTGCCAGACGATCTGCTGGGCGGTCCAGTCGGGGTGCTCGGCGCGCAGCAGGGCGGCGAGCCCGGCGACGTAGGGGGCGGAGAAGCTGGTGCCGTTGTCGATGCACTGGCCGAAGCCGGGGACGGTGGAGACCATGTCGACGCCGGGGGCGGCGACGCCGATGAAGTCGCCGGGCTGGGAGAACTCGGCGCGCTCGTTGTTGCGGTCGGAGGCGCCGACGGCGAGGACCCCGGGGAAGGCCGCCGGGTAGGTCCTGCGCTTCTGGCCGCTGGTGCCGTCGTTGCCCGCGGAGGCGACGACCACGATGCCGGCGGCGAGGGCCTTGCGGACGGAGGTGCCGAGCTCGGAGTCCGCGGACAGCGGGACGTCGGTGTCCTGGGAGACGTTGATGACCTGGGCGCCCTTGGCGACGGCGTGGTCGATGGCCCGGCTCAGGGAGAGGGCGTCGCCCTTGCCCTGGCCGTCGTTCTGCCGGATCGGGATGATCGTGGCCTCGGGTGCCAGGCCGACGAAGCCGGTGCCCTCCTGGGGGCGGGCGGCGATCAGCCCGGCGACCTTGGTGCCGTGGCCGACGGCGTCGGCGGTGCCGTCGCCGCCCTTGGGGTCGACGAGGTCCTTGCCCGCGCCGGTGTCGAGGGCGGCGGTGAGCTGCGGGTTGTTCCGGTCCACGCCGGTGTCGATGACGGCGACGCGCACGCTCCGGCCGTTCCTGTCCTTGCCCTTGGTCTGCGCCCACAGCTCGTCGAGGAGCAGCCGCTGGAGGGCCCAGGGGCGGTCCGCGATCTGCTGCTTCATGGGGAAGGTGCACTCCCCCGCACCGTCGAGACCCAGGGCGTACGGGGCCCCGGGCGCGGGGGGCGGGGCGGGCGCGGCGGCGGTCAGGGCGAGGGCGGTGGCCGCGAGGGCGAGGGCGGTGGCGGCCAGGGGGCGCGCGGTGGCGGTCAGGGGGCGCGGTCGGGGCATCGGCGGCTTCCTCACGAACCCTGCGGCTGGCGGGCGGAGTTGGTGTCCAGGCGCGGCCCCTTGGACAGGAACTCCGACCACGCGATGGGCACCATGGCCGGGGCGACTCCCCCGTAGCCCAGCCTGATCTGCGCCTGGCTGGCCTCGGGCCGGGTGTTCGCGGCGCCGCCGCCCTTGGCCTGGTCGGGCGCCCCGATCCTGGACTGCTCGGTGTCGCTGTCGCCGTTGGCCTGGACGGCGTACCGCAGGCCGGTGTCGGTGACCAGGAACAGCGCGCCTCCGGCGGTGGTCTGGCGGCCCTGGACCTGGGTGTAAAGCAGGCCCGAGCCGGGGGTGACGTAGGCGCTGGTGCCGCTGGCGGTGATGTCGACGGGGAAGCCCGTGCCCGCCCAGGTGCTCAGGGTCTGGTTGCCCTGGCCGTCGACCGAGCGCAGGACGTTGCAGACGGTGTCGCGGTCCTCGGAGCCGTCCGGGCGGGCGGCCCCGGGCGGGGTGGTCCGGTTGACGGTGCCGGTCTTTCGCCGGGGCCACGCGATGTCGCCGGCGAAGGGCGTGGCGTCCGGGTCGAGGGACTGGAGGTCGGTCTCGCGGGCCTTGCCGTGCATGTCGAGGCCGTCGGTGGCCGGTGCGGAGATCAGCAGCCAGGCGACGAACTCGGACACCGGGGCCACCTTGCCGGGCAGGACCACGTAGTGCTGCGTCCCGGAGCCGGTCTGGGCCTTGAGCACCATGCCGACCTTGTTGTCGGCGGCGGCCAGGCCCGGGACCCCGGCGGCGGCGCCCGGCCTGCCGGGGAGGGCGGGGAAGGCCAGGTCGGCGCCGGGGTTGAGGGTGGCGAGCCAGTCCGGGCCGACCTGCTGGGGGGTGGCGCCCGTACCGACCTGCGCGTTGGTCATCGTCGTGGCGGCGGGGGTGCCCTCGGGGAACTTGTACCGGGTGCCTGCGGCGTCGACCAGGTAGCGCTCGTGGCCCGGGCCGGTGCTCTGCACGTACAGGGACTGGGTGTCGGTGAGCCGGCGGGCGTCGTCGGTGAGGCCCGCCTCGCGGTCGGCGAGCACGAAGGTGGCGGTCTGCACGCCGCGGCCGTTGCCGCCCGGCTGCTGGCAGACGGCCCAGCGCTTGGCCCTGCCCGCCTCCGCCGTGGAGGGCAGCCGGTCGGGGGCGTAGGGGATGCCGATGATGGGGCCGCGCGGCGGCCTGCCCGCGTCGAGCACCTTGTCCTCGACCTGGACCACCTTGAACTTCTTCGGATCCAGCAGGAGTCGGGCGGAGGCGAGGTTGAGCACGGGGTGCAGGCGGGTCTGCTCCTTGCCGTCGGCCTTCGTCGTGAGGACCACGTACCGGGTCGTGGAGTCCTTGCCGACGATGACGCGGGTCCCGGGCTCCGCCCAGCCCTTGGGAGCCGTCGGCTTGAACATGCCCCACGCGCCGAACCCGGCGAGCACCAGCGCTCCGACGACCAGGCCGGGCACGACCGCGCGCAGCGGGCGCGGCGCGCCCTCCTCGGTACCGGTCGCGGAGGGCTGGAGGAAGGCCGCCACGGTGCGCCGCTTCGCAAAGGTGTACGCGTTGAGCTCGTCGCGTCGTGATGCCATGACCGTCTGCTTCTCCCCGCACGGCCCGGCCGGTGGGTCCGGTCCCCGGGCCTCGAAAGTCGGACCGGGCACCTACTATGCCTCTTGACCGGCGGTACGCGGGGTCCGGGTAGGGTGGGGCAGCCGGGGCGCGGCCCCGGGGAGGGACGTGCACGAGTGATGGCCACGGCCGCGGAGCCGCAGACCGGCACGCCCGGACCCGTACGCGGTGGGGTGACCCCGCATCCTCAGTCGAGCGCCGCCCGCTTCGGCCCGTTCCGACTGCAACAACTCGTACTCCTCCAACTCGCGGCCGCCGTGCTGCTGGTGGCGTGGGTCGTGGAGCCGCTGCTGCTGCTCCCCGCCGGCGCCCTCGCGGCGGTGCTGGCGGTGCTCGCGCTCGTACGCCGCCACCGGCGCTCCCTGCCGGAGTGGATCGGCGGGGCGCTGGCCCTGCGCGCGCGGCGCCGCCGGGCCGCCGCCTTCACCGTCCCGGCGGGGACCGAGCCGGGGCTCGCGCCGCTCGTCGAGGCGGATCCGGCGCTGCGCACCCTGACGTTCAGCGACCGCGACCGGCGGCCGGTGGGGATGGTCGGGGACGGGACCTTCCTGACGGCGGTGGTCCAGGTGGACACGGACGCCACGGCGCTGCGGCCCGAACGGGGCGCGCGGCCGCTGCCGCTGGGTCTCGTACGGGATGTGCTCCAGGTGGACGGGATCCGGCTGGAGTCGGCGCAGCTGGTGCAGCACACGCAGCCGGCGCCGGCGCCGCATCTGCCCGAGCGGTCGATGGCCGCCCTCAACTACGCGCCGTTGCAGGCCCGTTCGGGGACTCCTGCGGTGCGGCTGACGTGGATCGCGCTCAAGCTGGACCCGGAGCTGTGCCCGGAGGCGGTCGCGGCGCGCGGGGGCGGGCCGGCGGGGGCGCAGCGGTGTGTGGTGCGGGTGGCGGACCAGTTGGCGAGCCGGCTGGCGGGGGCCGGGTTCACGGCGAGCGTGCTGACGGAGCAGGAGCTGACGGCGGCGCTGGCGACCTCCTCGTGCGCGAACCCGATGGCGATCACCCAGGCGGGGCGCGCGGCGAGCACGGGCCGGCGTACGGAGGAGACCCCGCGGACCTGGCGCTGCGACGACCGGCGGCACACCACGTACTGGATCGGCCGCTGGCCGCAGCTCGGCGGCGGTGCCGGGGCGGCGGGGCTGCCGCAGTTCGTGGCGCTGCTGACCGCGCTGCCGGCGCTGGCCACGAATTTCAGCCTGACGCTGGCTCCGGCGCAGCGGCAGGGTGTGACGCTGACCGGGCATGTACGGGTGACCGGGCGCAGTGATGAGGAACTGGTCGCCGCGCGGCGGGAGCTGGAGCGGACGGCGCGCGGGGTGCGGGCCGGGCTGGTCCGGCTCGACCGTGAACAGGTGCCGGGGCTGCTGGCCTCGCTGCCGCTGGGAGGGGCGCGGTGAGGCGCGGCGTGAGGGGCGGCGTGAGGGGCGGTTTCGGGCTGGTCGGGCCGCGCCGGGAGCGGCATACGGTGCCGGCGGCGGAGCTGGACGCGCTGGGGGTGCCGGTGGGGGACGACGGGGTCGTCATCGGCGTGGACGCGGAGGGGCGGCCGGCGGTGCTCGGCGTGAACCGGCCGACGCCGTACGAGGTGACGCTGATCGGCGGCCTGTGGACGGCCCAGGTCCTCGCGCTGCGCGCGGCGGCGACGGGGGCGCGCGTGGCGGTGGAGACGGGGCGCGGGCAGGTGTGGTCCGCGCTGGCCCGGGAGGCGGGGGGCGGGCAGCCGTGCGTGACCCTGCACGACGTGGGCCGGGTCCCGCCGCAGGGCGCGTCGGCGGGCAGCCCGGTCCTGGTGATCCGCGACTGCGGCATGCGGCCGCCGCGGGGCCGGGTGGCGGCAGCCCCCTGGCAGTCGGTCCTCACCCTGCTCCCGTACCTGAGCCCGACGGCCCCGAGACTGCTGACCCAGTCCTCCGTGGCGGGCATCCAGCGCGTCTCCCCGGACGAGGCCACCCAACTGGCCCCCCTCCTCGGCCTCCCACAGCCGGCGGTGGACGCCCTCCCGACGCTGGGCGACGGCGTCACCCTGTGGTGCACCCCAAGAGACCGCCGCTTCGCCCTGACCCAGGCCACGGAAACGGAAACGGCGCTACTGGGGGCGGCACGGCGGATCGACTGATTGGGGGGGCGGGGGGGGCTTCGGGCTCGGCCCGACGGGGGGTGCGGGCTCGGCCCGACTGGGTTGCGAGCTCGGCCCGACGGGAGTTACGGGCTCCGCCCGGCGGAGGTACGGGCTCGGCCCGGCGGGGCCGAAGTGGCAGGTTGAGCTGATGGGCTCCGCACGGCGGGGGTGGGGCCCTGAGGCGTACTTGGCTCGGGGCATAAAGGAACGAGCTGGACGCAAGCCCCACGCTTCGTCGGACTGGGGCCACCGCCCGCACGCGGGAGGTGTGTACGCAGCGGACGGGGTCACGAGCTTCGCGCGACGCGGGCGTACGCGGTGGGCTGGGGTAATGCGCCCGGCCCGGCGCAGGCGACGGGCTCCGCCCAGAGGGGTGTTCGCGGTGGGCCGCAGCCGCGAGCTGCGCACGGCCGGGACGTATGTGGTGGGCAGGGCCACGAGTCACGCACGGCAAGGGAGTACATGGCGACGGGAACATGAGAGTGGCAAGGCGCGGGGTTATGTAACGGACGGGGCCGCGGGGCCGACGTACTGGGCAGCGGGCACCGCCGGCCGGGGATGCGGCGGGCTGGGGCCGTGGGTCCGGCGCTGCGGAGCTGGACGCAGCGGCCTGCGGTCATGAGCCTTGCCCCGCAGGGGGCATCGGCGGGGGCGGGGCCACGAGCCGTGCTCGGCCGGGACGTAGAGGTGGGGTGGACAGGAGCCATGGGCCCCGCACGGCGGGGGAAACAGGGCGGATGGTTGGCGCGTGCTCCGCATGGTGGGGGCATACGCGGCGGACGGGGGGCGTGGGCCCCGATTAGGCTGGGCGCAGGCGCGGCGCGCGGAGGTTGGCGCCGGACCAGTGTTCGACGAACCAGGAGGACCAGTGAGCGGCGATCGGAACGAGAGGCGCGGCGGGACGTGGGACGTCCCGACGGACGATCAGTCCGACGCGGAGCCCGAAGTGACGGGCGAGTTCACCATCGACTACACCCCGCCGGCCTGGTACACGCAGAGCGCTTCGCCTGCCGTGCAGGTACCGGGGCTGCCCGAGGGCAGCGGCTTCGAGCCGCACCGCGCGTCCGACGTGGAGTCGCCGTCGACGATGCGCATCGCCCCGCCGGCTCCCCGCACCCCGTCGGACTCGGCCCCGCTCCAGGCCCCGCCCCTGCCGTTCGGCCCGGAGGCCCAGCTTCCGGAGCCGGAGGCCATGCCTGCGGCGCCGCTTGACGGGCCGGAGGCCGTGCCTGCGGCTCCGCTGGGCGTGCCTGCTCCCGCCGCAGTGCCTGTGGCTGAGCTCGCCGAGCCTGCGGAGCCGCTGGGTACGCCCGCACCTCCGGAGGCCGCGCCTGCGATGCCGTCTGCACAGCCCGAGGCCCTGCCTCCGGCGCCGCCGCACGCGCCCGCTCCCGTCGCGGCGCCCGCAGCACCGGCCGTCCCGCCTGCGGTGGCGCCCGCCGCGCCTGCGGCACCGTTTGCCGCACCCGTTCCGGCGGACGTCTCCCACCAGGACCCGTACGCGACACCTGCCGACGCCGTACCCCCGGCGGCCGAGACTCCGGCCGTACCGGCACCCGTATCGGTGAACGGCAACGGCTCGGGCTCGTACGCAACTCCCGCCGACGCCCCGGCCGTACCGGCTCCCCCGGCGCCGCTGGGCGCGCCCGGCCCGGTGGGCGGTGCCGACCAGGATCCGTACGCCGCGCCCGCGGCGGCGGTCGCACCGGCTCCGCTCGCGGCACCCGTACCGGTGAACGCCGACGGCTCGGGGTCGTCTGCGACTCCCGCGGATGCCCCGGCCGTACCGGCGCCGTCTGGCGCGCCGGTTCCGGTCGATGCCGACAACCGGGACTCGTACGTGCCTCCGGCGCCACCCGCGCCGGTGAACGCCAACGGCCCCGACCCGTATGCGGCTCCCGCCGGCAGCGTGTCCCCGGCGCCCGAGGTCCCTGCCGCGCCTCCGGCGCCCCCGGGCGTGGCCGCACCGGCTGACGTTGCCGCCGGTCCGGCTCCGTACGTCGCGCCTCCGGCGCCGCCCGGGGCGCCCACCCCTCCTGGTGCCGTCGGCCCCGAGCTGCCCGCCGCGCCGCCCGCGCCGGGCCACACCGGCGGGGTGGACTCGTACGGGAACCCCGTGGACGCCGCGCCCCCGGCGCCGTTCGGGGCGTCCGCCCCTGCCGCCGCCCCGGCCCCGGGCGGGTTCGCGCCGCCGGCTCCCGGGCAGGAGCCGTACGCCATGCCCGCGCCCGTCGATGCGGCTCCGTCGGCGCCGCCCGCGCCCGCCGGATCCGCGCCTCCGGCGCCTGGTCAGGAGCCGTACGGCATGCCTCACGCCCCGGCACCCGCCGCGCCCGCTGACGCCGCCCCGTCCGCGCCTCCGGCTCCCGGCCAGGAGCCGTACGCCATGCCCGCCCCCTCGGCAGCCGCCGCGCCTGCGGCGCCCGGGCAGGAGCCGTACGGCGTGCCGCAGGCGGCCGGGTCCGCCGGGTTCGGTGGGGCCGTCAGTCCTGGGGAAGGGGCGGCGTCCCACGGGGAGAACTCGTTCGGGGGACCCCCCGCGCCGCAGGGCGGGTATGCCTTCCCGCCCGCGGGGCCGGGCGCCCCGCAGTCCTACGACCCCCGCGCCGCCGGGCAGTGGCCCACCGGCCAGGCCAACCAGCCGCAGGCGCAGCCGCATCCGCAGGCCCAGCCCCACGCCGGCGCCCCCCTCGGGTACACCGCCGCCGTCGAGCTGTCCTCCGACCGGCTGCTGCGCGGCAAGCAGAAGCCGCGCAGCAACAACCCCGCCGGCGGCCGCTTCCGCTTCGGCGGGAAGGCCGCCGAGGCCGAGCGTCAGCGCAAGCTGGAGCTGATCCGTACCCCGGTCATGTCCTGCTACCGCATCGCCGTCATCAGCCTCAAGGGCGGCGTCGGCAAGACCACGACCACCACCGCTCTCGGCGCCACCCTCGCCACCGAGCGCCAGGACAAGATCCTCGCCATCGACGCGAACCCGGACGCCGGCACCCTCGGCCGCCGCGTCCGCCGCGAGACCGGTGCGACGATCCGGGACCTGGTCCAGGCGATCCCGTACCTCAACTCGTACATGGACATCCGCCGGTTCACCTCGCAGGCGCCCTCCGGCCTGGAGATCATCGCCAACGACGTGGACCCGGCCGTCTCGACCACCTTCAACGACGAGGACTACCGCCGCGTCATCGAGACCCTGGGCCGCCAGTACCCGATCATCCTCACCGACTCCGGCACCGGCCTCCTCTACTCCGCCATGCGCGGCGTCCTGGACCTGGCCGATCAGCTGATCATCATCTCGACCCCGTCCGTGGACGGCGCCAGCAGCGCCAGCACCACCCTGGACTGGCTCTCTGCCCACGGCTACGCCGACCTCGTCTCCCGCTCCCTCACCGTCATCTCCGGGGTCCGCGAGACCGCCAAGATGATCAAGATCGAGGACATCGTGCAGCACTTCGAGACCCGCTGCCGCGGTGTGGTCGTGGTGCCGTTCGACGAGCACCTGGCGGCCGGCGCCGAGGTGGACCTCGACCTGATGCGGCCCAAGACGCGCGAGGCGTACTTCAACCTCTCCGCGCTCGTGGCCGAGGACTTCCTCCGCGCGCAGCAGGCTTCGCAGAACCAGTGGGGCGCCCAGCAGCAGCACCAGCCTCAGCCTCAGCAGCACCACCAGCCGCCCCAGCCTCAGGCTCAGGCTCAGCCCCAGCCGTACGGCCAGCCCCAGGCGCAGCCCCCGTACCAGCAGCAGCCCCAGGGGCTGCCCCAGGGTCAGCCCCAGCCCTACGGCCAGCCGTACCCCCAGCAGCAGCCCCAGCCCGGCCAGCCCTGGGGCCAGCCGCAGCAGCCCCCGCGCGACCCCCGCCTCGGCTGACCGGCCCCGGCACCGCCCACCCGGCGGCCCCGCACGCGAAGGGCCCGTACCACCCCGGAGGACCACGAAGGATCCGGAGCGGTACGGGCCCTCGCCCGTTCACACGACCCGCGCTCAGCGCCCGCTGTCGTACGCGTCCGTCAGCACCCGCGCCCGCTTCACGTCGTCCGCGATCGCCTCCAGCAGCCCGTCCAGCGACTCGAACTTCGCCATCCCCCGCACATAGGCCAGGAATTCCACGGCCACGTGCTTGCCGTACAGGTCCAGCCCGATCCGGTCGATCGCGTACGCCTCCACCGTGCGCTCGGTGGCGTCGAACTGCACGTTCGTCCCCACCGAGATCGCCGCCGGCATCCGCTCGCCGTCCGCCGTCAGCCAGCCCGCGTACACCCCGTCCGCCGGGATCGCGGTATGCGGCGCCGTCTCCACGTTCGCCGTGGGGTAGCCGAGCTCGCGCCCGCGCTGCGCGCCGCGCACCACCACGCCCTCGACCCGGTGCGGGCGTCCCAGGATCTCGGACGCGCCGTCCATGTCGCCCTCGGCGACGAGCCGGCGCGCCAGCGTCGAGGAGAACGGCACGCCGCCGCCCGCCGTGCCGCGCTCCACCAGGTCCACGACATCGACCTCGTAGTCGTAGGTGGAGCCCAGCTCGCGCAGGAAGTCGACGTTCCCGGCGGCCCGGTGGCCGAAGCGGAAGTTCGGGCCCTCGATGACGGCCCGCGCGTGCAGCTTGTCGACGAGCACCTTGACGATGAAGTCCGCCGGGGACAGCTGCGAGAACTCCGCCGTGAACGGCAGGATCAGCAGCGCGTCCACGCCCAGCCCGGCCATCAGCTCGGCACGGCGGTCGTAGGGGGCCAGGATCGGCGGGTGGCTCCCGGGGCGGACGACCTCGCTCGGGTGCGGGTCGAAGGTGACGACGACGGACGGTACGCCGAGCTCGCGCGCGGTGGCCACGGCCCGTCCGATGATCAGCTGATGTCCCCGGTGCACGCCGTCGTAGGAGCCGATGGTGACGACGCTGCGTCCCCAGTCCTGGGGGATGTCCTCCAAGCCACGCCAGCGCTGCACTGTGACCGCTCCTCGCCCGAACCCGGTTGGTCGTTGAACTGATTGCCGATTGCAGGTCTAAGACTGCCATGCCGGTGGCCCGCGGCCCGCATCGGCGTCCGCTCGCCGCCCGGCCGGTGCCGGGGGTGGCCGCCGACCGCCGCCCGGCCGGTGCCGGGGGTGGCGACCGGCGTGGCGCCCGCCCGGTGCCCGCCGTGGGACCGCCGCCGCCGCGGAAGCTCAGGTCACGTCCGCGGCCGAGCCGCACAGGGTCTCCACCGTCCGCCGCGCGCCCGGCCCCAGCAGGGCCGCCGCGTCCCCGCCCGACTCCGCGAGCCAGCCCGCCACCACCGCCCCGAAGGCCGGTTCGGCGCGGGCCAGCTCCACCGTGCGCCGCTCGAAGACCGCCGGGCCGCCCGGGGCCCGCAGCAGCCGCCGCCCGGTGCGCCGCAGCAGCTCGCGCGTGCGCGCCCGCGGGCGTCCCCCGGTCCCGGCGGCGAGCGCCCCGAGGAAGGCGTCGAGCACGCGCGGGTCCGCCTCCTCCCGCAGCAGTACGGCGGCCAGCTCGCCCCGCAGCGGATACGAGGGCTCCCCGCCCGGCGCCCCCAGTACGGCCGCCAGCTCCACCCGGACCTCCACGGGCGCGTTCCGCAGCAGGTCCAGCACCAGCGGCCGCACCACCGCCTCGGCCGCCGGGCCCTGCTCCAGCCGCCGGTCGACGAAGTACGCGGCGTCCGGCGCGGCCCCGGGACACCGCGCGAGGTGGTCCCGTACGAGCTCACCCGCGCGCCGGGCCAGCCCCGGCGTGGTCAGCGCCGCCAGGGCGCGCAGCACCTCCCCGTCGGCCCGGGCCCGCAGCGCGGCGAAGACCTCGTCCTGGTCGGGCAGTACGGGCAGGGCCGCGACCAGCGCCGCCGCGGGCAGCCGGGAGCCGGGCGCGGCCTCGCGGAAGGAGGCGAGGGCGGCGGGCAGGTGGCGGGCGCGCACCAGCGGGTCGCGCAGCAGCACGGCCAGGGCGCTGCCGTGCAGGGCGGCGTCGGCGGGGCGGGCGAGCAGGGACTCGGCGGCGCGGCGCAGGAGGTCGCGGTCGGCGGGGGTGCGGACGTGGGGGGCGGTGGCGAGGGCGTGGGCGGCGGCCGCGGCCCGCCGCGCGGGGCGCTCGTCCCGCGCCCAGCGGTCCACGGCGCGGGAGAGGGCGGAGGGCTCCTCCTCCGCGAGTACGGCGAGCAGTTCGTCGGCGCGGGGATGCGCGGCGGTGACCAGCGCCTCGGCGAGCTCGTCCACGGCCGGGCCGCGGTGGGTGTGCAGGAGGGCCTGCGCGGCGGTGGCGACGGTGGCCCCGGGGCGGCCGCGCAGCCGGCGGCCGTCGTCGAACCAGGCGCAGAGCAGCGGCTGGACGCGCCGGGGGTCGCGGACGAGGCGGCGGGCGACGGCGTCGAGGTAGCGGTCGCCGGGGGCGGCCACGGCGGGGTCGGCGGGCAGCAGGCGGCGCAGCAGGCCGAGGCGGTCGGGCTCGTCCAGGCGGAGCCGGTTCCAGAACCGGCCGCCGAACTCCCCCGGGCCGGCCCGGACCACGTGCTCGGCGAGGGCGTGCAGGACGGGCAGGTACGGGCGGGCGTCGGGGAGGCCCAGCAGGGACTCGCGCAGCAGCCGGGCGGCCCACCAGAGCCGTTCCGGTGCGGTGGCGTCGGCCTCGACGGCGTCGGCGGGGTCGGCCGTGAGGGCGTCGAGGGCGCGGACGAGGGCGGTGAGCTCCTCGCGCAGCCGGTCCTCGGGGAGGCGGCGCAGGGCTTCGCGTACGGGCCCGAGGCGGTGCCGGGGCACGAGCGGGCCGGGGGCGGCGGGGCCGTGCACGAGGGAGGCGAGCGCGGCGCGGAGGTCGAGGTGGCCGCCCTGGATCCAGTCGGACAGTTCCTCGTGCGCGAGGCGGTAGCCGGGGCCGGCGGGCACGAGCAGGCCCTCGGCGAGGACGGCGGAGGCCCAGCCGGTGCGCCGGGGGAACAGCTCCTCGAAGGCGGCCCGGTCGAGCCGGCCCTGGCCGCGGCCGAGGCAGCGGCGCGCGGCCTCGTGCACCCGCCCGGCCACGCGGGCGGCGAGCCTCCGGATGCCGGGGCCGTGCACGGGAGCGTGCACGGGGGCGTCGGCGGCGGCGATACGGGTGGCCGTGCGCAGGCAGAGGAGGTCCAGGTGCGCGGCGAACACCTCCTCGCGGCCGGGGCGGCCGGCGGTGACCCCGGCGGCGCGGATCCCGGCGAGCAGATGCAGGGTGAGCGGGTGACGGGCGTCGGCCCCGGCCACGGCGCCGGCGGGGATCCCGAGCCGGGCCCGCAGGATCTCGCCCTCGGCGGCGCTGAGATCCCCGAGAACCAGCGCGGGCGGCAGCCCCCCGCCCGCGGCGGCGGCAGCCCGCACCGGGACATGCAGGGCGCCGGGCGGATAGAGGGCCCCGGCCCCCTCCCAGTACTCGGCCCGCGCGACGACCACGAGCCGCGCCCCGACCTCACCCAGCCACGCCACGGTGGCCGCACTCCACTCCCCCATCCGCCGGGCAAGCCCAGGGGCCATCTCCTCCACCCCGTCCAGCACCACCAGCAACCCCCGCCCACCCCCCACCGCAACCCGAGCCACCCTCTCCCCGAGCGGCACAGGCACCCCCGCACCAAAGCCCTGCGCCCCACCCGCACCCGTGACGTACGGACGCTCGCACGCCCCCGGCGCCCCGGACGCCGCCCGGTCACCCCACCGGGGCAAAGCCCCGAGGCCAGCGCGGGCAGCCACCGAGTCGCCAGCGACGGCCCCGGGCGGCACGGCCCAGTCACCCCAGCTCGGGAAATCGCCCCGCCGGGATGACCCCGCGAGGGCGGCCTGAGACGCCGCCGAATCACCGAAGTTGGACTCGCACTGCCCGGCCCAGCCACCCCGGGCCGAGCCCGCCGCATCGACCTGCCCGGACACCGCTTCACCAGAGACGGGCCCACGCCAGCCGCCCCGGACACCCGGTGCCGGATGATCGCTCCGCAGGGTCGAATCCACGACGGCGGCCTGACCACAAACCGGTTCGCCGGAGGCGGCTCCCCGCTGGCAGGCCCACTCACCCCCGGGCAGGGAATCGTCACGCCGAGACGAGGCTGCGACGGCGCCCTGGGCAGACGCCGCGTCGCCGCAGGCGGACCCACGCCGGTCAGCCCAATCACCCCGGTCGGGAGAATCGTCACGCCGGGGCCTAGCCGAGACAGCCGCCGGGGCGGACGCCGATTCGCCGGAGGCGGGCGCGGGCCAGACGGCCCGGTCACCCTCGGACGCAAAGTCGTCCCGCCGGGGCGAAGCCGCCGCGGCCGCCCGAGCAGATACCGCGTCGCCGGAGGCGGCCCCGCCCCGGTCAGCCCAGTCACCCCGAGCCGGGAAATCATCACGTCGGCACGAGCCCGCAACAGCAGCCTGACCCGACACCGGTTCGCCGCAGGCGGGTCCGCCCCCGTCAGCCCAGTCGCCGAGGTCGGGAGAATCGTCACGCACGGGCGTAGCCGCAACACCCGCCCAGGCGGACGCCGAGTCGTCGGAGGCGGGCGTGGGCGGGACGGCCCGGTGGTGCCCGGGTGCAAAATCGTCACGCCAGGGCGGAGCCGCCAAGGCCGACGCCCAGTCGCCGGAGGCGGGTTCCCACCAGGCATACCGGGGCGGGGGGTCCTCCCGCCCCGGCGACGCCGGCAGTGCTGCCTCGGCGGCTGTCAGGGCGCGGTTCGCGGCGTCCGCCAGCGACGTGTCCGTCGCGTGGAGGTCGGCGCCGTGGAGCCAGAGGGTGGGGGCCGGGTGGGGGCCGCGCGCGCGGTCGGCGGTCAGGGCGGCCAGGGCCGTGGTGCGGCCTGTGCCGGGGTGGCCCACCAGGGCCAGGACGGGGCGGGGGCCCGCCGTGAAGGCGGCCAGTCCGGCGGCGAGGACCGGGCGCGGCACCAGGGTGGGCGGAAGGGGCGCCGCGCAGGTTCTCGCCGTGAGTTCCAGGGCTCCCGCGAGGTTGAGGTCCGCCCCGTGCCCCGGCACGGTCGCCCCGTTGTGTTCAAGGAGCGCGGCCAGCGGCCCGCCCGGGTCGGTCGCGGCGGCCGCGCGCAGGGCCACCGCGAAGACGCCCGGGCGCGAGGCGCAGACCAGGGCGGTGCCCAGGACCGCGAGGACCGCTCCGGTCTCCGCGTCGAGCACCGGCGCCCCGCACACCGCACCGCCCAGCGCGAGCGCGTCCCGCCCGTCGGTGCCGATCGCGAGCTCCACGGCCACCCCGTCCGGCACGGGCCACCCCGGCCGGCGGCCCCCCGCCGCGGACGCGACCCGCGCGCCCCCGAGGACCCGCGCCTGCCGCCACCCGCGCGCGGGCAGCCGTACGTACGTCCCCGGTGCGACCTTCCCCCGTACCGCCACCGGAAGCGGCCGCACCCCCAGCCCGTCCGTCCGGACGAGGGCCAGCGCGAGCCCGGGCAGCACGGTGACGTCCGCCGCCCCGGCCTCCCAGGTCCGCCCGGCCGCCGAGCCGCCCGCGCGCAGCACCAGCCCGCCCGGACCGGCCACGGCCTCATGGGCGGTGATCACCGTCCCCCGGTCGTCGGCGACGAATCCGCTGCCGCGCTCCCGCCCGGCCGGATCGCAGATCGTCACGAGCTCCGCCATGGCCGCACCACTCCCGTACCGCTGTACCGCTCCCCCGCCGCACCCCCGTGCTCACGACGGTAGGCAGGTGAAGATCGGCACGGAAAGCACAGGCGGCGAACGCGCCCCCCTACGCTCCCTCCATTCACTCCGAGCGCCTGCTCAGACGGGTGAATACAGGGGTCCGGATGGATAGAGACCTACCCGAGGGGGGTCGTGGAGCGGTGAGCGGCACCGCGTGTGCGCTCACCGCTCCACGTCAACACCCGGCGGAACACCCGGCGGAACAGCCGACGGGATCGGCCGAACCGCCGACGGGATCGGCGGAACAGCCCACGGGCTCAGACGAAGACCGCGAGGGACTTCGCCTTCCCGTTCTTGCTCTCGACCAGCCCGAGCAGCTGCCCCTCGGGGCCGAAGACGGCCACCGTGCGGCCCTCCCCGTACTCCTCCGGCATGTCGATCCGGACACCGTTGGCGAGCAGCGAGGCCCGCCGCGCGTCCAGGTCCCAGCGCGGGAAGGCCGCGGCCGCCGCCTCGCCGATCGGCATGACGGTCAGCTCCTCCTGGAGCTGGTCCAGGGTGCGCGCCCGGTCGAGCTTGTACGGCCCAACCCGCGTGCGCCGCAGCGCCGTGAGGTGGCCGCCGACACCGATGTCGGCGCCCAGGTCGCGGGCGAGGGCGCGGATGTACGTACCGCTGGAGCAGACGACGGAGACGACCAGGTCGACGACCTTCGTGCCGTCCTCGGCCTCCGCCTCCCGCATGTCGTACACCTGGAACGACGAGATGGTCACCGGCCGGGCCGGGATCTCGAAGTCCTCGCCGTCGCGGGCGCGCTTGTAGGACCGCACGCCCTTGATCTTGATGGCGCTGACCTTCGACGGGACCTGCATGATCTCGCCGCTCAGCTTGGCGATCCCCGCGTCCACCGCCTCCCGGGTGACCCCGGTGGCGTCCGCGGAGGAGGTGATCTCGCCCTCGGCGTCGTCCGTCAGCGTGTTCTGGCCGAGCCGGATGGTGCCCAGGTACTCCTTCTCCGTGAGCGCCAGGTGCCCGAGGAGCTTGGTGGCCTTCTCGACACCGAGGACCAGCACGCCGGTCGCCATCGGGTCGAGCGTGCCGGCGTGCCCGACGCGGCGGGTCTTCGCCATCCCGCGCATCTTGGCCACCACGTCGTGCGAAGTGAAACCGGACGGCTTGTCGACGATGACAAGGCCGTCCGGTGTCTTCCCCTGCGTGCTCATTCCGCGGCCGCGTCCTCGGCGTCGTCGTCCTCATCGGGCTTCTTGTACGGGTCGGCCTCGCCGGCGTACTGGGCGCCGGAGGACACCTCCCGCACCTGGGCGTCGGAGGCGCGCGCCTTGTCGAGCAGGTCCTCGATGGTCTTCGCGTTCTCCGGGAGGGCGTCCGCCACGAAGGTCAGCGTGGGCGTGAACTTGGTGCCCGCCGCCCGGCCGACCGCGGATCGCAGGACGCCCTTGGCGCTCTCCAGGCCCGCCGCGGCGCTGGCCCGGTCCTCGTCGTCGCCGTAGACCGTGTAGAAGACCGTGGCCTCCCGCAGGTCGCCGGTGACGCGGGTGTCCGTGATGGTCACGTGCGTACCGAGGCGGGGGTCCTTGACACCGCGCTGCAGCTTCTCCGCCACCACCTCCCGGATGAGGTCCGCCAGCTTCTTCGCCCGCGCATTGTCGGCCACTGGTCCGTCTCCTTCTTTTCTTGCAGACAAGCAATCAGTCTTCATCACCGTGGAACCGCCGCCGTACCGACAGCAGCTCCACTTCCGGACGCGCCGCGACCAGCCGCTCACAGCGGTCGAGTACGTCCGACACGAACCCCGCGTCCCCGCTGACCAGGGCTACCCCTATACGGGCCCTGCGGTGCAGGTCCTGGTCTCCCACCTCGGCCGCGCTCACGGAGAACTTGCGCTGGAGCTCGGCGACGATGGGCCGGACGACGGAGCGTTTCTCCTTCAGCGAGTGGACGTCGCCGAGGAGCAGATCGAAGGACAGAGTCCCCACGTACATGCAGTTCCGGATGTCCCGCCGGTTCGGGTTCGGTGGCTGCCGGGCCGTCGCCCGGCAGGGTCACCAGAACCGTACACGCAACGGCCGGGGCCGATCGACGGATATTCCGCCGACCGGCCCCGGTGTGAAGCGTTACGACACGGTGCGAACCGCCTCGCGCTTACGCGCGCGGCTTCTCGCGCATCTCGTACGTCGCGATGACGTCGTCGATCTTGATGTCGTTGTAGGAGCCGAGGTTGATACCGCCCTCGAAGCCTTCGCGGATCTCGGTGACGTCGTCCTTGAAGCGGCGCAGACCGGAGATGGTGAGGTTCTCCGCGACGACCTTGCCGTCGCGCAGCAGGCGCGCCTTGGTGTTGCGCTTGACCTCGCCGGACCGGATGAGGACACCGGCGATGTTGCCCAGCTTGGACGAGCGGAAGATCTCGCGGACCTCCGCCGTACCGAGCTCGACCTCTTCGTACTCCGGCTTGAGGAGACCCTTGAGGGCCGCCTCGATCTCCTCGATGGCCTGGTAGATCACCGAGTAGTAGCGGACGTCGACGCCCTCGCGGTCCGCCATCTGCGCGGCACGGCCGGCCGCACGGACGTTGTAACCGATGACGATGGCGTCGGAGCCCATCGCCAGGTCGATGTCGGACTCGGTGACCGCACCCACACCGCGGTGCAGGACGCGGATGTCGACCTCTTCACCGACGTCGAGCTGGAGCAGCGAGGACTCGAGAGCCTCGACCGCACCGGACGCGTCGCCCTTGATGATGAGGTTGAGTTCCTGGACCAGACCGGCCTTGAGGACCGAGTCCAGGTCTTCCAGGGACACCCGGCGGACGCGCTTGGCGAAGTTGGCGTTGCGCTCACGCGCAGCACGCTTCTCGGCGATCTGACGGGCGGTGCGGTCCTCGTCGACGACGAGGAAGTTGTCGCCGGCGCCGGGGACGTTGGTGAGACCCAGGACCAGGACGGGGGTCGACGGACCCGCTTCCTCGACGTTGTTGCCCTTGTCGTCGAGCATGGCGCGCACTCGGCCGTAGGCGTCGCCCACGACCATCGTGTCGCCGACGCGGAGGGTACCGCGCTGGACGAGGACGGTGGCGACGGCGCCGCGGCCGCGGTCGAGGTGGGACTCGATCGCGATGCCCTGCGCGTCCTGCTCCGGGTTGGCGCGCAGGTCGAGCGAGGCGTCGGCGGTGAGGACGACGGCCTCCAGCAGGGAGTCGATGTGCAGACCCTGCTTGGCGGAGATGTCGACGAACATCGTGTCGCCGCCGTACTCCTCGGCGACCAGACCGAACTCGGTGAGCTGACCGCGGACCTTGGTCGGGTCGGCACCCTCGACGTCGATCTTGTTGACCGCGACGACGATCGGGACGCCGGCGGCCTTGGCGTGGTTCAGCGCCTCGATCGTCTGCGGCATGACGCCGTCGTTGGCCGCGACCACGAGGATCGCGATGTCGGTCGACTTGGCACCACGGGCACGCATGGCGGTGAACGCCTCGTGACCGGGGGTGTCGATGAAGGTGATGCGGCGCTCTTCGTCGTTGACCTCGGTGGAGACCTGGTACGCACCGATGTGCTGCGTGATGCCGCCGGCCTCGCCCGCGACGACGTTCGTCTTGCGGATGGCGTCGAGCAGTCGGGTCTTACCGTGGTCGACGTGACCCATGACGGTCACGACCGGCGGACGCGGCAGCAGGTACTCCTCGCCGCCCTCGTCCTCGCCGAACTCGATGTCGAAGGTCTCCAGGAGCTCGCGGTCCTCCTCCTCCGGGCTGACGATCTGAACCTGGTAGTTCATCTCGCCCGCGAGGAGCTGGAGGGTCTCGTCGGAGACGGACTGCGTGGCAGTGACCATCTCGCCGAGGTTCATCATGACCGCGACCAGCGACGCCGGGTTGGCGTTGATCTTCTCCGCGAAGTCGGTGAGGGACGCACCGCGCGACAGGCGAACGGTCTCGCCGTTGCCGCGGGGCAGCATCACGCCGCCCACGGACGGGGCCTGCATGGCCTCGTACTCCTGGCGCCTCTGACGCTTCGACTTGCGGCCGCGACGGGCCGGACCGCCGGGACGGCCGAAGGCACCCTGCGTGCCACCACGGGCACCGGGACCACCGGGACGCCCGCCGAAGCCGGGACGGCCGCCGCCACCGGCGCCGGCCGGGCCGCCGCCGAAGCCGCCGCCACCCGGACGGGGACCGCCGAAGCCGCCACCGGCCGGACGCGAGCCCGGACCGGCCGGACGGCCGGCGAAGCCGCCGCCGGGACGACCGGCGCCACCGGGACGGGGACCGCCCGCACCGGGACCACGGCCACCGGGGCCGCCACCGGGACGGGGACCGGGACCACCGGCAGCGGGACGCTGCGGCATCATGCCCGGGTTGGGACGGTTACCGCCGGGAGCACCACCGGGACGCGGGGCGCCGCCCTGCGGACGGGGCATGCCGCCCGGGGTCGGACGGGCGCCGCCGGGACCCTGCGGGCGCGGAGCGCCGCCGGGACCGCCCTGCGGACGGGGAGCACCCTGGCCGCCGCCGGCGCCGGGGGCACCGGGACGCGGGGCGCCGGCCGGACGGGGCGCCTGCGGGCGCGCCATGCCGGTGGAGCCGCCGGAGGTGAACGGGTTGTTGCCCGGACGGGGACCGGCCGGACGGGCGCCCTGCGGGCGCGGGGCCTGCGAGCCGCCGGGACGGGGGGCCTGCGCACCGGGGGTGGCACCGGCCGGGCGCGGGGCGCCGGGACGGGCACCGCCCTGGCCCGGGGCCGCCGGACGCTGCTGCGCCGGACGGGGACCGGGGGCCGCGGCGGGACGCGCCGGGGCGGCCGGGGCCGCCGGAGGCGCGGAGAACTCGGTCGCCACGGGAGCCGCCGGAGCGGGCTTCGGGGCGGCCGGGGCCTTCGGGCCGGGACGCGGGCCGGGGGCGGCGGGCGTCACGGGTGCTGCGGCCGGGGCCTCGGCGGCGGCCGGCTTGGGGGCCGGGGCGCCGGGCTTCGGGGCAGCGGGACGTGCCGCGGCGGCCGGGGAGGGCGCCGCGGGCTTGGCGGGCGCGGCCTTGCGGGGCGCGCCGGGCTTCGCAGCGGACTTGCCGGCGTTGCCGCCGGGCCCCTGCAGTGCGTCAGTCAACTTGCGTACAACGGGCGCCTCGATCGTCGAGGACGCCGAACGGACGAATTCACCGAGTTCTTGGAGCTTGGCCATGACGACCTTGCTCTCCACCCCGAACTCCTTGGCGAGTTCGTATACCCGGACCTTAGCCACTTCGCTCCTTTTAGGTCCGGGTTACGCCGGACCGTCGCTACTTCATGGGCGTACTCATCGCGTACTCATCGAGTGCTCATCGCAATCTCGACCTACTTCCAACTCGCGAGGTACCTGACCGCACGGGGATCCGTGCCGTACTACTTCTTTACGGTGTGGCCTCTGCTTCACCGGCCACGGCGTCGCGCAGGCTCACCGTGTCGAGCGCTCCGGCGGACCGTAGGGCCCGCGGGAACGCGCGGCGGCGGACCGCCTGGTCGAGGCAGACCACGGCAGGGTGCAGGTACGCACCCCGGCCGGGCAGCGTACCGCGAGGATCAGGGACGCATTCGTCCCCGACCGCCACGATGCGCAGCAGATCGCTCTTGGCCGCTCGCTCCCGACACCCCACACAGGTTCGTTCGGGGCATGCGCGGGCTTGCGTCCGGCCAGACACGCCTAAGTCTACCTCCCCGCACCGACCTCTCCCCCGACGAGTGTCGGGAGAAAAATCGAACGGCTGTCGTGTTGTCTTGATCCGCTACCTCGGCAGCGGCCTTCCGAAACCTGTCTACCGTCCCGGAAGGCCGGGACGGTACCGGTTTATTCCCCGCCGCGCTCGCGCTCGTCACCGGCGTCCGGGGACACCTCCGTGTCGGGACGGATGTCGATGCGCCAGCCGGTGAGCCGTGCGGCGAGGCGGGCGTTCTGGCCCTCCTTGCCGATGGCCAGCGAGAGCTGGTAGTCGGGCACGGTCACCCGGGCGGACCGGGAGTCCCAGTCCACGACCTCGACCTTGCTCACCCGGGCGGGTGAGAGGGCGTTGGCGACCATCTCGGCCGGGTCGTCCGACCAGTCGACGATGTCGATCTTCTCGCCGTGCAGCTCGGCCATCACATTGCGCACGCGGCTGCCCATCGGGCCGATGCAGGCGCCCTTCGGGTTGAGGCCCGAACGGGTGGAACGCACCGCGATCTTGGTGCGGTGACCGGCCTCACGGGCGATCGCCCAGATCTCGACGCTGCCGTCGGCGATCTCCGGGACCTCCAGCGAGAACAGCTTCTTCACCAGGTTCGGGTGGGTGCGCGAGAGGGTCACGGACGGACCGCGCACGCCCTTCGCTACCCGTACGACATACGCCTTGAGGCGCAGCCCGTGCGGGTACTCCTCGCCGGGGACCTGCTCCTGCACCGGCAGGATGGCCTCCAGCTTGCCGATGTCGACCAGGACGTTCTTCGGGTCCTTGCCCTGCTGCACCACACCGGTGATGACGTCGCCCTCGCGGCCGGCGAACTCGCCGAAGGTCAGGTCGTCCTCGGCGTCGCGCAGACGCTGGAGGATCACCTGCTTGGCGGTCGTCGCGGCGATCCGGCCGAAGTCCGACGGGGTGTCGTCGAACTCCTTCGGCTCCTGGCCCTCTTCGAGGTCCCTCGGGTCCTCGGTCGCCCACACGACCACGTGACCGTTGGTGCGGTCCAGCACGACGCGGGCGCGGCGGAAGCTCCCGTCGGTGCGGTGGTACGCGATGAGGAGGGCCGACTCGATCGCCTCGACGAGCAGGTCGAAGGAGATCTCCTTCTCCCGGACCAGACCCCGCAGGGCACTCATGTCGATGTCCACGGCTACGCCTCCTCTTCCTTCTTGTCCTTGCGGTTGAACTCGATCTCGACACGCGCCTTGGCGATGTCGGTGTAAGCGATGCGGCGGGCGGTCGCCTTGCGGCCCTTCACGCCCGGGACTTCGAGGTCCAGGCCCTCGTCGTCGGCTGCGAGGATGCGGGCGACCAGTTCCCCGGCCTCCTGCTCACCTCCGGCGGACAGCTGGAACTTCACCAGACGGCCCACGGCCCGCAGGTAGTGACGGCGCTCGGTCAGCGGGCGGTCGGCGCCCGGCGAGCTCACTTCGAGGACGTACTCGTCCTCGCCCATCACATCGGATTCGTCGAGCGTGTCGGAGACCTCGCGACTCAGCTCGGCACACGCGTCCAGTTCCACGCCCTCGTCGGAGTCCACGATGATCCGGAGCATCCGGCGCTTGCCCGCGCGCGACAGCTCGATCTCTTCGAGGTCCATGCCCCTGGCGGCGACGAGCGGCTCCAGCAGTCCGCGCAGCCTGTCGCTCTGGGTGGTGCTCATCCGGGTGACTCCTCGGCCGCGTGTGCTGTTGTGGTTTCCGTCGTGTGTCGTGTCAAAGGGTATCCGGTGTCGGAGGGTGTTGCCGTCCGCCCGCCGGACGGGCCCCCGGGTACGGTGATCACACCCCCGCCCCCGCCATCAGCCCCGTCACCACCCGGAGGACGTCGCCGTGTCCTTGACCCCGCCTTCGAGACCCTCGCGCCGGAGCCTGCTCACCGGAGCCGCCGGAGCGGCCGGTGCCGCACTGCTGACGGGGTGCTCCGACAGCCCTTCCTCCGGCGCGACCGCCGCCCTCTCACTCGAACGGCGGATGCGCGAGGCGGCCGTCCGTGACAGCGAGCGACTGCTGGAACGTTACGACGCCACCACCGCCGCCCACCCCTCCCTCGCGCCGCGCCTCGCCCCGCTGCGGGCCGCCGTCGCCGCGCACACCGCCGCCCTCTCCCCTTCGGCCCCCTCCCGGCCCTCCTCCTCCGCCACCCCGTCCGGCGGTACCGGCGCCGCCGCGCCCACCACGGGCGCCGCGGCCGTGCCGCCGAAGCCCGCCGAGGCGCTGACCGACCTCGCCGACGCCGAGCGGACCCTGTCGGAGTCCCGGACCATCGACCTCGCCGGGGCCCCCGGGGAGCTGGCCCGGCTGCTGGCCTCGGTGGCCGCCTGCGGCGCCGTACACGCCCACCTGCTGACCTCGAACCCGGGAGCCACCGCGTGAAGCCCGAGCCCGCCCCCGCCGGCGGATCCCTCGCCGCCGCCCAGGCCGCCCTCGCCGCCGAGCACGCGGCCGCCTACGCCTACGGGGTGATCGGCGCCCGGAGCACCGGCCCGCGCGCGACCGAGGCCCGCGAGGCGTACGGGGTCCACCTCGCCCGGCGCGACGCCCTCGTGCGCACCGTCCGCGAGCTGGGCGGCGCGCCCCGGCCCTCGGAGGCCGCGTACACCCTGCCGTTCCCGGTGCGCACCCCGGCCGACGCGGAGCGGCTGGCGGCGGTGGTGGAGGACCGGGTGGCGGGGGCCTACTCCGATCTGGTGCGGGCCGCGGAGGGCCCGCTGCGCCGCGAGGCGGCCGACGCCCTGACCGCGGCGGCAGTGCGCGCGGCGCGCTGGCGCGGGGTCGGCGTAGCCTTCCCTGGGCTCGCGGAACGCGCGTAGCGAGCCCTCACCAGCTGAAAGGGATCACGCACGCATGGCTTTCGAACCGCCGCAGCGGCTTGTACGGGCGCTCGGCGAGCTGCCGGGGACGGCGCAGGACACGGACTGGCTGGGGCGGCTGCCCGCCCTGGCCGAGGCCGCGCTCGACCGGCGCGGGATGCGGGCCCAGCGGGTGCAGGCCCCGGGCGGGCGCAGCAGCCTGCTCCTCCTCGTCAGCTACCCGGACGGCACCCCGGCGGCCCTGAAACTGGCGCCCCCGCAGGCCCGGCCCGACCGGGAGCTGGCCGCGCTGGCGCACTGGGGCGGCTTCGGCGCCGTACGCGTGCTGGACACCCGGCATCACGAGGAGGACGGGGCGCTGCTGCTGGAGCGGCTGCACCCGGAGGTCTCGCTGCGCTCCCTGCCCGAGGCCAAGGCGCTGCTGGAGGCGAGCGGCACCCTGCGCCGCCTGTGGGTGGCCCCGCCCGCCGGGCACGTCTGGGAGTCGGTGGCGGAGCGTACGGAGGCCCAGGCGGAGGCCCTGGGCTCGGCCCCGGCGGAGGTACGGGAGCTGGCCGGGGCGGCGCTGGCGGCGCGCGCGGAGCTGGTGGCGGCCCCGCCCGAGGAGCTGCTGCTGCACGGGAACTTCCGGCAGGGCAAGGTCCTGGCCGGCGAGCGCGCGCCGTGGCTGACGGTGGGCCCGGACCCGCTGGTCGGTGAGCGGGCCTACGATCTGGCGCGGCTGGTCCGGGACCGGCTGGAGGACCAGGTGGCCTCCTCGGCGGGGGCGGCCGGGGCCCGGCGGCGGGTGAACAAGCTGGCGGACGCGCTGGACGTGGACCGGGAGCGGCTGCGCGGCTGGACGCTGTTCCGGGCGGTGGAGTCGGGCGTACGGGCGGTGGCGGCGGGGCGGCGGCGGGATGCGGAGCTGCTGCTGGAGTTCGCCTCCTGGTTGTAGGGCATGTTGGAGGGCATACCGTAGGAAAGGTAGGTATGTCGGGCAGGGGGCCGTGATGGTCGAAGAACTGCTGACAGCGGTGGTCGTGGCGGGCGTGGGTGTCGCCGCCTACATGGGCGCCGCCGCCCGGGTGGTGAAGCAGTACGAGCGGGGGCTGGTCTTCCGCTTCGGCAGGCTGCGGGAGGAGATCCGGCCGCCGGGCTTCACGGTGATCGTTCCGGTGATCGACCGGCTCCGCAAGGTCAACATGCAGATCGTGACCCTGCCCGTACCGGCGCAGGAGGGCATCACCCGGGACAACGTGACCGTGCGGGTGGACGCCGTCGTGTACTTCAAGGTGGTGGACCCGGCGAGCGCGGTCGTGGCGGTGGAGGACTACCGCTTCGCGGTCTCGCAGATGGCCCAGACCTCGCTGCGGTCGATCATCGGGAAATCCGACCTGGACGATCTGCTGTCCAACCGGGAGATGCTCAACCAGGGGCTGGAGCTGATGATCGACAGCCCGGCGGTGGGCTGGGGCGTGCAGATCGACCGGGTCGAGATCAAGGACGTGTCGCTGCCGGAGACGATGAAGCGGTCGATGGCGCGGCAGGCGGAGGCCGACCGGGAGCGGCGGGCGCGGGTGATCAACGCCGATGCGGAGCTGCAGGCTTCGCACAAGCTGGCGGAGGCGGCCGAGGTCATGTCGGAGCAGCCCGCAGCCCTGCAGCTGCGGCTGCTGCACACGGTGGTGGCGGTGGCCGCCGAGAAGAACTCCACACTGGTGCTGCCGTTTCCGGTGGAGCTGCTGCGGTTCTTGGAGCGCGCGGCTCCGGCGGTGCCGGGGGCGGGGGCGCCGGTGCGGGATGACCCGGCCTCGGCCGGCCCGGCTTCCGAAGGCCCCGGGTCGGTCGGGGCCGGACCGGAGCCTCCGGGGGGTGGGGTGGAGGCTGTGGATCCGGCTCCTGTGGATCCGGCTCCCGGGGCTCCGGCGCTGGGGGCCGGCGGGCCCGAGGGGCCGTTGCCGGACGAGTCGCCGCCGTAGGCGCGGGGCGGGAGTTTCTCTCCCCGCCCCGCCCTTTCGCCGTTTCCCGGGGCTCCGCCCCGGACCCCGCGCCTCAAACGCCGGCGGGGCTGGAAGTGGGGCTGATCTCAGACTTCCGTGAGCTTCGAGAGGGCTTCGCTCAGCGGGAGTTCCTCGCGGGTGCCCGTCGGGCGGTGCTGGAGTTCTACTATGTCCTCCGCCGAGCGGCGGCCCGCCACAAGGATCCACGGGACGCCGATCAGCTCCGCGTCCGTGAGCTTCACGCCCGGGGAGAGGCCCGGGCGGTCGTCCAGGAGGACCCGCAGGCCCGAGGCGGCCAGGGTGTCCGCCGCCTGTTCGGCCAGGGCCAGCGGGACGGCCTTGCCCGCCGCCACCACGTGCACGTCCGCCGGGGCCACCTCCGCGGGCCAGCACAGGCCGCGCTCGTCCGCGGTCTGCTCGGCCAGGGCCGCCACCGCGCGGGAGACGCCGATGCCGTAGGAGCCCATCGTGACCCGGACCGGCTTGCCCTCGCGGCCCAGCACGTCGAGGCCGAAGGCGTCGGCGTACTTGCGGCCGAGCTGGAAGATGTGCCCGATCTCGATGGCCCGGTCGAGCCGCAGGCCCGCGCCGCAGGAGGGGCAGGGGTCGCCCGGCTCCACGACCACCACGTCCAGGTACTGGTCCACCTCGAAGTCGCGGCCGCAGACCACGTTGCGGGCGTGCGTGTCCGCCCGGTTGGCCCCGGTCACCCAGGCGGTGCCGGGGGCGACGCGGGGGTCGGCCAGGTAGCGGACCTTGTCCAGGCCCTGCGGGCCCACGTAGCCGCGTACGAGGTCGGGGCGGCCGGTGAAGTCCTCGGCGGTGACCAGCTCGACGACGGCCGGGGCCAGGTGCTCGCCCAGCTTGCCGAGGTCCACCTCGCGGTCCCCCGGTACGCCGACGGCCACGATCTCGCCGTCGACCTTGACCAGGAGGTTCTTGAGGGTCGCGGAGGCGGGCACGCCCAGGTACGCCGCCAGGGTATCGATGGTCGGGGTGTCGGGGGTGTCCACCTCCTCCAGCGGCGGGTGCTCGGCGGCGACCGGCGCCAGGGCGAAGGTGACGGCCTCGGTGTTGGCCGCGTAGGCGCAGGAGGGGCAGTCCACGAAGGTGTCCTCGCCCGCCCCGGCGGGGGCCAGGAACTCCTCCGAGGCCGAGCCGCCCATGGCGCCCGAGACCGCGGAGACGATCCGGTGGTCCAGGCCCAGCCGGCGGAAGATGCGGACGTACGCCTCGCGGTGCAGCCGGTAGGACTCGGCCAGGCCCTCGTCGGACACGTCGAAGGAGTAGGAGTCCTTCATCTGGAACTCACGGCCGCGCAGGACGCCGGACCGTGGCCGCGCCTCGTCCCGGTACTTGGTCTGGATCTGGTACAGCATGACCGGCAGGTCCTTGTACGAGGTGCACTGGTCCTTCACCACCAGGGTGAAGATCTCCTCGTGGGTGGGGCCGAGCAGGTAGTCCGCGCCCTTGCGGTCCCGGAGCCGGAAGAGCAGGTCGCCGTACTCCGACCAGCGCCCGCTCACCTCGTAGGGCTCCTTCGGCAGCAGGGCCGGCAGCAGCACCTCCTGGGCGCCGATGGCGTCCATCTCCTCACGGACGATGCGCGAGACGTTGTCCAGGAGCCGCTTGCCGAGCGGCAGCCAGGTCCACACCCCGGCGGAGCTGCGCCGGACGTATCCGGCGCGCACCAGGAGCCGGTGGCTGAGGGTTTCGGCGTCGGCCGGGTCCTCGCGGAGGGTCTTGGCCATGAGGCGGGACATGCGCTGCACGTGTTTCGTGGACATGCCGGGAGGTTACCGGGGTGCCCTCGGCCCCCGGAAACGGATTCAGCCCCTGGCCAGCGGGAGCGGGGCGCCCATGACCGCGTACGGGAGGCTCGCGCTCGGGAAGTGGACCTGGCGGGCGAGGTCGGTGTAGCCGAGGGCCCGGTAGAGGCCGCGGGCGGGGCTCTCGGTGTCGATGGCCGAGAGGATGGAGCGGGGCTCGGCGGCCTCGTCGGTGAGGGTGGTGATCAGGCCGCGGCCGATGCCGTGGCCCTGGAAGCCGGGGTGCACGTGCAGCTCGGTGATCACGAAGGAGGCGTCGAGCCAGCCGTCGTGCCCGCCGGCCCGCAGATAGGGCTCGACGACCGTGGACCACCAGTGCGTACGGTCGTTCGGCATGCCGTAGACGAAGCCGGCGAGGGCGCCGTCCTCGGCGAAGGCCCCGAGGGCGCGGGCGCCCCGGCAGGTCATGTGGCGCTGGACGATGTAGCGCCGGATGCCGACCTCCTCCTCGCTGAGGCCGAAGGCGACGGCCTGCACGCGCAGGGCCTCGTCCACGCGGCCGGCGAGGTCGAGGGGGCCGATACGGACTCCGGATGGCAGCATGCGGCGACCTTACTTCGGGGTAGGGGTGCGCCGGAATGCCACGGCGGGGCCGGTGGCCGGTGTCAGAACAGGACGCTCATGAAGGCGCCGACCTCGCGGAAGCCGACCCGGCGGTAGGCGGCGCGGGCGGCGGTGTTGAAGTCGTTCACGTAGAGGCTGACCACGGGGGCGACATCGCGCAGCGCGTGGGCGACGACGGCGGCCATCCCGGTCTCCGAATGCCCCTGGCCGCGGAACTCGGGGGCCACCCAGACGCCCTGGATCTGGCAGGCGCGGGCGGTGGCGGCGCCGATCTCGGCCTTGAAGAGGACCTTGCCGTCCTCGACGCGGGCGAAGGAGCGGCCGCCGGCGACGAGTTCGGCGACACGGGCCTGGTAGAGCAGTCCGCCGTCCCCGGCCATGGGCGAGACGCCGACCTCCTCGGTGAACATGGCCACGCAGGCGGGCATGATCAGGTCCATCTCGTCCTTGCGGATGCGGCGGACCCGGGGGTCGGCCTCCACGGTGGTGGAGGGGCGCTCGATGACCATGAGGGGCTGGTGGGAGCGGACATCGCGGGCCGGTCCCCAGCTGGGCTCCAGCAGCTGCCACAGCAGCCGGGTGGCCCCGGCGGGGCCGACGATGGAGGAGCAGCGGCGGCCGGTGCGGCGGGCCCGGTCGGCGAAGGCGCGGACGGCGTCGGGGCTCGCGCAGACGGGGACGAGGTTGGCGCCGGCGTAGCAGAGGGAGCGCAGCTCGCCGTCGGCGTACCAGCCCCACATCTCGCCGCCCAGCCGCCAGGGGTCGAGGCCCGCGACCTGGACCCGGGAGGTGACGAAGGCGTTCTCGACCGGCTCGCGTCCGAGGACTTCGAGCGCGGCATCGAGATCACTGGGCTCAAGGACCCGGGTGGTGGTCTGCGTCAACACTGGGGCCTCACCATGCAAGTCTGCTGATCTCCGCACTGTACCCGGAGGGGCCGGGCGATGCCGCGTCCAGAGGTCACGAAAAGGCCCCGGCCCCGCTCCCGAACTGCGGGAACGGGGCCGGGGCCGACAGGCGGGATCCCCGGGTGCGGGGTCCTCGGGCTCAGACCCCGATGGCGACGGAGGGCTCGCCGCTGGCGACGCCGTCGGCCTCCATCTGCGCGGCGATCTTCATCGCCTCCTCGATCAGGGTCTCCACGATCTTGGACTCGGGCACGGTCTTGATGACCTCGCCCTTCACGAAGATCTGGCCCTTGCCGTTGCCGGAGGCGACACCGAGGTCGGCCTCGCGGGCCTCGCCGGGGCCGTTGACGACGCAGCCCATGACCGCGACGCGCAGCGGGACCTCCATGCCCTCCAGGCCCGCGGTGACCTCCTCGGCCAGCTTGTAGACGTCGACCTGGGCGCGGCCGCAGGAGGGGCAGGAGACGATCTCCAGGCGGCGCGGCTTGAGGTTCAGGGACTCCAGGATCTGGATGCCGACCTTGACCTCCTCCGCCGGCGGGGCGGAGAGGGAGACGCGGATGGTGTCGCCGATGCCCTCGGAGAGCAGGGCGCCGAAGGCGACGGCGGACTTGATGGTGCCCTGGAAGGCGGGGCCGGCCTCGGTGACGCCGAGGTGCAGCGGGTAGTCGCAGGCGGCGGCGAGCTGGCGGTAGGCGTTGACCATCACGACCGGGTCGTTGTGCTTGACCGAGATCTTGATGTCGCTGAAACCGTGCTCCTCGAAGAGGGACGCCTCCCACAGCGCGGACTCGACCAGCGCCTCGGGGGTGGCCTTGCCGTACTTCTTGAGCAGACGGGCGTCGAGGGAGCCGGCGTTCACGCCGATGCGGATCGGGGTGCCCGCGTCCTTCGCGGCCCGCGCGATCTCCTTGACCTTGTCGTCGAACTGCTTGATGTTGCCGGGGTTGACGCGGACGGCGGCGCAGCCGGCGTCGATCGCGGCGAAGACGTACTTCGGCTGGAAGTGGATGTCCGCGATGACCGGGATCTGGGACTTCTTGGCGATCACGGCGAGGGCGTCGGCGTCGTCCTGGGTCGGGCAGGCGACGCGGACGATGTTGCAGCCGGAGGCGGTCAGCTCGGCGATCTGCTGGAGGGTCGCACCGATGTCGGAGGTGCGGGTGGTGGTCATCGACTGGACGGAAATGGGCGCGTCACCGCCGACGGCCACGGAGCCGACCTGGATCTTGCGGCTGACCCGGCGGTCGGCAAGCTTCGTCGGCACGGACGGCATTCCGAGAGAGATGGCAGTCATCTGCTGTGCAACCCCAAGGTGTGGATCAAGGTCCCGAGATCGGCGGGCTCCGGCCTTCGAGGTTACGCCAACCACGGGACGCCCCGTGCATCCGAGGGGGTGCGCCACCCGAACGCGGGGAGCCGGGCACGATCCGTGCCCGGCTCCCGGAGGCGTGCGGCGGAGCGCCGCCGCGCCTAGGTGATCTTGATGGGGTTCACCACGTCCGCCACCATCACCAGCAGCGTGAAGCAGATGAACAGCCCCGCGACCACGTACGCCACGGGCATCAGCTTCGCCACGTCGAACGGGCCGGGGTCGGGCCGCCGGAACACCCGGGCGACCTTGCGCCGCAGCGATTCCCACAGGGCGCCGGCGATGTGCCCGCCGTCGAGCGGGAGCAGCGGCAGCATGTTGAACAGGAACAGCGAAAGGTTGAATCCGGCCAGCAGGTTGAGGAAGAAGACCAGCTGGTGCTGGGCGGGGATGTCGAGGGTGAAGATCTCACCGCTGACGCGGGCCGCGCCCACCACGCCCATGGGGCTGTCCTGCTTGCGCTCGGCCCCGTTGAAGGCGGCGTTCCACAGGTCCGGGACCTTGGAGGGCAGGGCGACCAGCGACTGCACGCCGGCCTCCATCATCTCGCCCATGCGGTCGACGGACTGGCCGAAGGACTGGGGTACGTAGCCGGCCGCGGGGGCGAAGCCGAGGAAGCCCGCGGTGACGTACTCGTCCTTGACGTAGCGGCCGCTGCCGTCGGTCCTGGCCACCTTGTTCTCGATCAGGTTCGCCCGGAGGTCCAGGCGCTGCCCGGCCCGCTCGACGGTGATCGTGGCGGGGCCGACGGTGGCGCGGATGTCCTTCTGGAGCGCCGACCAGTCCCCGACCGTCCGGCCGTTGAAGGCCACGATCTTGTCGCCCGCCTTGAGGCCGGCGGCCTTGGCGGGGGCGGCCGGGTCGGTGGGCTGGCACTTGTCGCGCTTCTCGCTCTGCTGGATGACGCAGTCGGAGACGGTGGCGACCGAGGTGGTCTGGGTGTTCAGCCCGAAGGTCATCAGCGTGGTGAGGAAGATCGCCACGGCGAGGACCAGGTTCATGAAGGGCCCGGCGAACATCACGATCACGCGCTTCCACGGCTTGCGCGTGTAGAAGAGCCGGCTCTCGTCGCCGGGCTGCAGCTCCTCGTACGCGGCCGAGCGCGCGTCCTCGATCATCGACCGGAACGGCGAGGTGGAGCGGGCGGTGACCTTGCCGTCCTCGCCGGGCGGGAACATCCCGATCATGCGGATGTAGCCGCCCATCGGGATGGCCTTGATCCCGTACTCGGTCTCGCCCTTCCTCCGCGACCAGATGGTCGGGCCGAAGCCGACCATGTACTGCGGCACCCGGATGCCGAACAGCTTGGCCGTGGAGAGGTGCCCCAGTTCGTGCCACGCGATGGAGACCAGCAGGCCGACCGCGAAGATCACGATTCCGAGCACCGTCATCAGAAGTGTCATGCGCGCGCCTCCGCGGCGGCCCGCGCCGCCATCTCCCGCGCCCGGGCTCTGGCCCAGGTCTCTGCCTCAAGGACGTCCTCGACGGTCAGGGAGGTTCCGGATGCCGGGTTCCCGTGCTCGTCGACCACGGCAGAGACCGTATCCATGATTGCTGTGAACGGCAGCCGTCCGGCGAGGAACGCCTCCACGCACTCCTCGTTGGCCGCGTTGAAGACGGCCGGGGCGGTGCCGCCGAGGGCGCCGACGTGGCGGGCCAGGCCGACGGCCGGGAACGCCTCGGTGTCCAGCGGGAAGAACTCCCAGGTGGAGGCGGTGCTCCAGTCGAAGGCGGGGGCGGCGTCCGGGATCCGGTGGGGCCAGCCGAGGCCGACGGCGATGGGGCCGCGCATGTCCGGCGGGGTGGCCTGGGCGAGGGTGGAGCCGTCGGTGAACTCCACCATCGAGTGCACGTAGGACTGCGGGTGGACGACGACCTCGATCTGCTCGAAGGGGATGTCGTAGAGCAGGTGGGCCTCGATGACCTCCAGGCCCTTGTTGACCAGCGTGGCCGAGTTCACCGTGATCACCGGGCCCATGGCCCAGGTGGGGTGCGCGAGGGCGTCCTCGACGGTCACCTCGGCCAGCTCGGCGCGGGTACGGCCGCGGAAGGGCCCGCCGGAGGCGGTCACCACGAGCTTGCGCACGTCGGCGCGGGTGCCGGCGGCGAGGGCCTGGAAGAGGGCCGCGTGCTCGGAGTCCACCGGGATGATCTGGCCGGGCTTCGCCAGCGCCTTGACCAGCGGGCCGCCGACGATCAGCGACTCCTTGTTGGCCAGGGCCAGGGTCCGGCCGGCCCGCAGCGCGGCCAGGGTCGGCGCGAGGCCGATGGAGCCGGTGATGCCGTTGAGGACGGTGTGGCACGGGGAGGCGGCCAGCTCGGTCGCGGCGTCCGGCCCGGCCAGGATCTCGGGCAGCGCCTCACCCGGCCCGTACTGGGCGCTCAGGGCCTCTTTCAGGGCCGGTACGGCGTCCTCGCGGGCCACGGCCACCTTCTCGGCCCGCAGCAGCCGGGCCTGCTCGGCCAGCAGCCCGACCCGGCCGCCGGCGGCGGACAGGGCGGTGACCCGGAAGCGGTCCGGGTTACGCAGGGCCAGGTCGATGGCCTGGGTGCCGATGGATCCGGTGCACCCGAGGATGACGATGTCCCGGCGGCCGGCCGCGGGGTCGAAGAGGAGGTGCGGATCGGCGAGGGGGGCTGGACGGTCGCTCATGCCCCCATTGTTGCCGCAACTCGGGACGGCCAGGACACGCAGTCCCCCGGAAGACACGGCCCTACGGTACGGAACCGGCCGCGGCGGCTGCCTCGCACAGCTCCGGCACCGTCCCCGTGAAGTCCGGCAGCGCCCGGGCGGCCCGCCACCACGCCCCCGGGTCGTCCCCGAGGGCGGCGGTCAGCCGCGCGGTCTCGGCGTGCGCGGCGAGCACGGGGGCGGGCCAGTCGTGGCGGTCGGGGCCGTCCGCGTCCCCGAGCCAGTGGTCCTCGTCCAGGGCCCAGCAGGCGGGCACCTTGTGCCGGATCACGTCCTCACCGGTGAGCAGCCCGCGGGCGAGGCAGTCCCGGATCCAGCGGATGTCCTCCCGGACGGAGTCCATGGGCACCGCGAGGCTGACGAGAGCCAGCGCCCGCTCCGCCGTGAACTGTCCGGGCTCCCACTCCCCGCGGGGCTCGGGCGGATCCTGCGCCGCCCGCGGCCCGAGCAGCCGGAGCACGGGCCCGAGGGGGGACCGTACGGGCTCCCCGGCGGCGGGGCCGGCCGCGAGGGCGGGATCCCCCGCGGCGATGGCGGCCACCAGCTCCGGCAGCGGGCCGCGGAAGCCGGGGGCGTGGTGTTCCAGGGCCTCCCAGTGGCGCGGGCTGCCGCCGAGCGGGGCCAGGGCGCGGGTGAGGGCGGTGCGCATCCCGGCCTGTTCGGGCAGGGACCAGCGCAGCCCGGTGGTGGCGGGGTGGTCCGCGAGGCGCAGGGCGAGGTGGGCGGGGGCGAGGTGGGAGACGAGCTCCTCGAAGGTGGCCAGCCCCATGCGGACGGCGCGGACGGGCGGCCGGTGCCAGGCGCCCCGGGCCTCGTACGCCGGGCACGCGCGGGTGTCGAGCAGCGCGAGGCAGGTCTCCAGGGGCAGCCCGCCGGCCAGCAGCAGGGCCTCCACGGCGCCGGGCGGCAGGGGGTCCCGGGCGTGCTCGCGCAGGAGGGCGGCCGGGTCGAGCCGGTCGTGCGGCACGCGCAGCAGGGTGAGGGGGGCGCGGGGGCGGCGGCCGTGCCGGCGCAGCAGCGCGAGCAGGGCCTCCTGGCCGAGCGGACCGGGCCCGGCGGGGGCCAGCAGCCCGGGGGCGGGGCCGGGACGGGCCGCGTACCGGGCGGGGCCGGGCAGGCCGGGCAGCGGGCGGCCGACGACGCGGGGGTTGCGGGCGATGTAGCCGCGGTCGGTGTCGCTGCCGTGGCGCAGCAGCAGGGTCACGGTGGGCGCGGACAGCCAGGCGTCCCGGCAGAGGTATTTGCGGGTGGGGCCGTCGAGCCGGTGGATCACGTCGAGGACGACGTGGTCCGGTGCGTGGCGCAGCAGGTGCGCCACGCACCAGGCCAGCCGTCGGCTGGTGCGGTCTTCCTGGGCCGTCGGCATCGTTCGTCCGCCTCGCGCTGTGCTCGCGGGCGCCGCCGGGGCGGCCGCCCGCTCATCCTCGTACGTCTGTCCGACGTCCGGCGATGATCGCAGGTCAGCGGAGGGGGCGGTGGACGTTTTCCCGAGTCGGCGGTCCGGGTGTGGCGTCCGCGATCCAGGGGCCGTCCCCGGAGGCGTCGAGCACGCCCTCCTCCAGCCAGGCGTAGGTGCCGGACAGGACACCGGCGACGACCTTGCGGTCGAGGTCGTCGGTGTTGGACCAGAGCCTGCCGAACAGCTCCTCCACGCGCAGCCGGGACTGCTCGCAGAAGGCGTCGGCGAGCTGGTACGCCTCGCGGCCGTGCTCTCCGGAGGCGCGCAGGTGCTCGGCGCGCACGCACGCGGCGCTCATCGCGAAGAGCTCGGCGCCGATGTCGACGATCCGGCCCAGGAAGCCCTGCTTGGTCTCCATCCGGCCCTGCCAGCGCGACATGGCGTAGAAGGTGGACCGGGCGAGTTTGCGGGCGCTGCGCTCGACATAGCGCAGGTGGGCGGAGAGGTCGGGGTGGCCGCCGGGGTGGAAGGCCCGGTAGCTGCCGGGGACATGGCCGGGGCCGGCGGCCAGCTTGGGCAGCCAGCGGGCGTAGAACCCGGCGGCGCGGGCGCCGGCCCTGGCCTTCTCGCCGAGGTCCTTCTCGGGGTCGATGAGGTCTCCGGCGACGGAGAGGTGGGCGTCGACGGCCTCCCGGGCGATCAGCAGGTGCATGATCTCGGTGGAGCCCTCGAAGATCCGGTTGATGCGCAGGTCGCGGAGCATCTGCTCGGCGGGCACGGCCCGTTCGCCGCGGGCGGCCAGGGACTCGGCGGTCTCGAAGCCGCGGCCGCCGCGGATCTGGACCAGCTCGTCGGCCATCAGGCAGGCCATCTCGGAGCCGTAGAGCTTGGCGAGGGCGGCCTCGATGCGGATGTCGTTGCGGTCCTCATCGGCCATCTGGGAGGAGAGGTCGACGACCGCTTCGAGGGCGAAGGTGGTGGCGGCGATGAAGGAGATCTTGGCGCCGACGGCCTCGTGCTGGGCGACGGGCCGGCCCCACTGCTCGCGGACGGCCGACCACTCTCGGGCGATCTTCAGGCACCATTTGCCGGCGCCGACGCACATGGCGGGCAGTGAGAGCCGGCCGGTGTTCAGCGTGGTGAGGGCGATCTTGAGCCCCGCGCCCTCGGCGCCGATGCGCTGGTCGGCGGGGACCCGCACCCGGTGGAAGCGGGTGACGCCGTTCTCCAGTCCGCGCAGGCCCATGAAGGCGTTGCGGTTCTCGACGGTGATGCCCGGGGAGTCGGCCTCCACGACGAAGGCGGTGATGCCGCCGCGGTGGTTCTCGCTGCGGGGGACGCGGGCCATGACCACGAGCAGGTCCGCGACGACCCCGTTGGTGGTCCACAGCTTCACGCCGTCGAGCACGTAGGCGTCGTCGCCGTCGGGGACGGCCGTGGTGGCCAGGCGCGCCGGGTCGGAGCCCACATCGGGCTCGGTGAGCAGGAAGGCGCTGATGGCGCTGGTGGCGCAGCGCGGCAGGTAGGCGTCCTTCTGGGCCTGGGTGCCGAACATCTTCAGCGGCTGGGGCACGCCGATCGACTGGTGCGCCGAGAGCAGGGCGCCGATGGCCGGGCTGAGGGAGCCGACGAGGGCGAGGGCCTTGTTGTAGTAGACCTGGGTCAGGCCGAGGCCCCCGTACTTGGGGTCGATCTTCATGCCGAGGGCGCCGAGCTCCTTGAGCCCGCGCACGGTCTCGTCGGGGATCCTCGCCTCGCGTTCGATGCGGGCGGCGACGCCGTCGGCGAGCTGGGCCTCGCAGAACTCCCGCAGCCGGGCGAGGAACGCCTCGCCGCGCCGGACGTCCTCGTCGGGCGGCAGGGGGTGCGGGTGGATCAGGTCGAGCCGGAACCGGCCGAGGAAGAGCTCCTTGGCGAAGCTCGGTTTGCGCCAGTCCTGCTCGCGGGCCGCCTCCGCGACCTGCCGTGCCTCGCGCTCGGTCACCTTGGGCCGGGCGCCGCCTGGCTGGACCGGCTGTGCGGGCTGTGCGGGCTGTGTTGCCGACATTCGGGGCTCACCTCGCCGCTGGTACGGGTCGTTACCGATGGGTGCTACCTGTGAGTCGTACCCTGCCCCGCCCGGTGGGAAAAGCGGGGACGGTCCAGCCGGGGGAACGGCGGCGGCCGGGTGGCGTTCTGCCGGCCGGGAAAAGGGGGACGGCCGGAGCCCCCGCACAGTTCGGGCTCCGGCCGTCGGCTCGTTGGCCGTACGAGATCAGATGTCGAGGCCGGTCAGGACCAGGACCCGCTCGTACGTGTAGTCGTCCATCGCGTAGCGGACGCCCTCGCGGCCGACACCCGACTGCTTGACGCCGCCGTAGGGCATCTGGTCGGCACGGTAGGAGGGGGCGTCGCCGATGATCACGCCGCCGACCTCCAGCTCGCGGTGGGCGCGGAAGGCGGTCTGGACGTCGTGGGTGAAGACGCCGGCCTGGAGGCCGAACTTCGAGTCGTTGACCGCGGCGAACGCCTCGTCGGTGTTCTCGACCCGCAGGAGGGTCAGGACCGGGCCGAAGACCTCCTCGGTGGCGAGCTTGACCCCGTCCGGCACGTTCGCCAGGACGGTGGGCTCGTACGAGGCGCCCTCGCGCTTGCCGCCGGTGAGCAGCTTGGCGCCGGCCGAGACGGCCTCGTCCACCCAGGACTCGACGCGCTGGGCGGCGGCCTCGGAGACGAGCGGGCCGACGTCGGTGGCCGAGTCGGACGGGTCACCGGTGACCTGCGCCTGGACCTTCGTGACGACCTTCTCCACGAGGCGGTCGTAGACGGAGGCGTCGGCGATCACGCGCTGCACGGAGATGCAGGACTGGCCGGCCTGGTAGTTCGAGAAGGTCGCGATACGGGTCGCGGCCCAGTCCAGGTCGGTGTCGGAGGACCAGTCGTCCAGGACCACGGCCGCCGCGTTGCCGCCGAGCTCCAGGGTGCAGTGCTTGTGGGGCACCGACTGCTGGATGGCGTAGCCGACGGTGTCGGAGCCGGTGAAGGAGATGACGGGCAGGCGCTCGTCCTTGACCAGCGCGGGCATCTTGTCGTTCGCGACCGGCAGCACCGACCAGGAGCCGGCCGGGAGGTCGGTCTCGGCCAGCAGCTCGCCCAGGATCAGGCCGGACAGCGGGGTGGCCGGGGCCGGCTTGAGGATGATCGGCGCGCCGACGGCGATGGCCGGGGCCACCTTGTGGGCGCACAGGTTCAGCGGGAAGTTGAACGGGGCGATACCGAGGACCGGGCCCTTGACGAAGCGGCGGGTCAGCGCGAGGCGGCCGACACCACCGGCGTCGGTGTCGAGGCGCTGGGCCTCTCCGCCGTTGAAGCGGCGGGCCTCCTCGGCGGCGAAGCGGAACACGGACACCGCACGGCCGACCTCACCGCGGGCCCACTTGACCGGCTTGCCGTTCTCGGCGGAGATCAGCTGGGCGATCTCCTCGGTGCGCTCGGCGAGCCGCTTGGACACGTGGTCCAGGGCCGCGGCCCGTACGTGGGCGGGGGTCGCGGAGAACTCCGCCGTCACGGCGTACGCCGCGGCCACGGCCTCTTCGACCTGCTCGTCGGTGGGCACGCTGACGGTGGCGACCGTCCGGCCGTCCCACGGGGAGTGGACGTCGAAGCTGTCCTCGCCGGTGGCCTGGCGGCCGGCGAGCCAGAAGGCGTGGGTGGAAGTCATGCGAATCCCGGCCCTTCGGATGGGTGCGGTGGGTCCTGACCCCTCCACCGTAGGACTCCGCGGGCGTTTCGGCGTTTGTCCCTGATGGAGCGGCGGGTCGGCCCGCTTCGCCGGTTTGGCGCGGTCACCGGCCGCGCCGTGATCTCTCAGGCGGGGGTGGAGGTGGCTTTCAGGGCGAGCCACAGCTCCATGCGGACGTCCGGGTCCTCCAGGGAGCGGCCCAGGATCTCCTCGACGCGCTTCATCCGGTAGCGCAGCGTGTGCCGGTGCACGCCCAGGTCGGCGGCGGCCGCGTCCCACTGGCCGTGCCGGGAGAGCCATGCCTGGAGCGAGGCCACCAGGTCCCCGCGGCCGGTCGCGTCGTGCTCGCGGAGCGCGCGCAGGGTGCCGTCCGCGAAGGCCCGTACGGCGTCGTCGGCCAGCAGCGGCAGGACCGAGCCCGCCGCCATGTCCTCGTGCTCCACCATCGGGCGGCCCCGGCGGCGGGCCACGGCCAGCGCCTGGTCGGCCTGCTTGAGGGCCGCCGCGACCCCGCCGGGCCCGGCCGGTGCGGACATCCCGATGACCAGCTCGTCCGGCTCGGGCCCGGCCGCCTCCCGGCCCCGGCGGGCCTCCAGGGCCTCCGCGTGGTCCGCGCACGCCTGGACGGCCGCCCCGGCGTCGCAGGCCAGGACGAGGAGCCGGCCCGGTCCGGGGACCACGAGCAGGGCCTCCCCGCTCCGGGCGGCCGCCGACTCGACGGTGTCGGCCAGCAGCGCCAGGCCCTCCGGCTGGGCGGTGCCGGGCAACGCGGGCTCGGCCGCGATCAGCCGGAACGGCGCGTCCAGCAGGGAGCCGTAGAGGTCGCCGGCCACGGCGCGGGCGTGGTCCGGCTCCCCCGCCAGCAGCATCCGCAGCACCGCCGCGCCCAGCCGGGCCTCGGCGTCGTGCAGGGAGCGGGAGCGCTCGGTGGTGAGGGTCAGCAGGGCGACGGCGGAGTGCACGGCGTAGCGCTCGGCCGTGCCCAGCGGGGCGCCGGTGCCGACGGCGAGCGCGCCGCGCGCCCGGCGGCCGGTGCCCAGGGACTGGAGCTCGACGCGGTCCTCGGAGCCGCCGACCACGGCGCTGGCGGGCGCGGGCCGCTCCCGCAGCCGCTCCACGTCGGCGGTGAGCCGGGCGGCGCGGCGCGCGGCCCATTCGGGCGCGGCGGCGACCACCGCGCCCGAGGCGTCGTAGAGCGCGGCCCAGCCGTGCACGTGGGCGGCGAGCCGGGTGAGCAGTTCGGCGGGGCCGTCGGCGGAGAGCGCGGCGCGGGTCAGCTCGCGCTGCGCCTCGAAGCCGGCGGTGACGGCCCGGTACTGGTCGGCGGCGAGGGCGGCGGAGACGGCCTTGCTGATGGCGAGGAACGGGGTCCGGCGTGGCACCTCCAGCAGCGGCATGTCCTCGGCCCGCGCGGCCTCGACCAGGGCCTCGGGCACCGCCTCGTAGTTCACGCCGATCGCGAAGCCGATGCCGACCACTCCGGCCGCGGCGAGGCGGCGTACGTAGGCGCGCATCTCCCGCGGGTCGTCCGCGTCCAGCTTCATGGCGGTGATCAGGAGCAGTTCGCCGCCCTCCATATAGGGGACGGGGTCGGCGAGCTCGCTGACGTGGGCCCAGCGCACGGGGGTGTCCAGCCGGCCCTCCCCGGCCCGGACGCCGAGCTTGAGGGCCGAGTGCTGGACGAGGGAGGCGAGGGTCAGCGGCATCGGTTACCAGGGGCCTTAGCGGGAGGGGGCGGCGTAGGGAGGGCACAGGGGGCGCTAACCACCGCGGCGGGGGCGGGGGCCGGGGCGGGGCCACCGGCCGCGCATTTCGCCGCGCCGTACGAACGGCCCCTCTCGATTCTGCCACCCCGTACGGGTCGCGTCGCGGCTCAGCCCACCCCGTCCAGCCGTACGAGCAGCGGCGCGGCCCGCTCCCCCCGCACGCTGGTGAGCGAGAGCACGGCGTGGCCGGGGGGCACGGCGTGCGCGAGGTCGGAGGCGGACCAGCGCTCGCGCTCCACCTGGCGGACGGTCACCGCGTCGGTGGTGACGGCCTTGCCGGTGACGATCTTGCGGAAGGCGTGGATGGCCCGGGTCAGCGGCTGGTCGGCGAAGACGGTGCGGTGGGTGACGTCGCGGGTCTCCACCCACTCGGTGCCCCATGCCTCGGCGAAGCGCTTGCCGTCCCAGGTGGTGACCCCGGAGAAGGCCATCCGGCAGCCGACCGCGCCGAGCAGCGGGGTCCGCAGCTCCTCGGGTACGTCGTCCAGGGTGCGCAGGGTGAGCAGGACGCCCGCGTGCGCCGAGCGCAGCCGCTGTACGCCGCGCACGGTCTGCGCGGTCAGTGTGTGCGAGGCGTCGTCGAGGGCGAGGAAGGCGAAGAGCGAGCGGTCGGCGCGGGCGGTGGCGGCGGCGGTGAACTGGGCGAGCAGCAGCCGGGCCAGCATCCGGGAGGCGTCGGCGTGCGCGCGCTCGGGCAGGTCCACGCGGACCCGGACCGGGTGCTCCAGGGCGCGCAGCGAGAAGGGGCGCCCCTGGCCGGTGGTGTCGAAGAACCCGGCGAAGGCGGGCCGGTCCAGCAGCGCCACCCGGTCGGCGAGGGCCGGGCCGGGGTCGCCGGGGGCGCCGTGCTGGCGGATGCGCGCTTCGAGCTCGCGCAGCATCGGGTGCGGGGCGGCCAGCTCGCGGCGCAGGGCGTCGAGGGCGGCGGGGACCTGGTCGAGCAGTTCGCGCAGCTCGGGGACGGAGGGGAAGCGGCCGTACGCCGCCCGGAACGGGCCGAGGAGCTGGGCGAGGGCAGTGGCGGCGCGGCGGACGTCGGTGCCGGGGACGTCGGCGACGAACGCCTCGGCGAGGAGGGTGGCGGCCTCGTCGGGGTCGGTGGCGCCGCCGTAGAGGTCGAGGTCGTGGACGGAGGCGGGGTCGCCGATGCGGACGACGACGTCGTAGGCGTCGTCGGGGCCGAGCTGCGCCCCGGCCGCGCCGACGGCGACGACGGCGGCCTGGCCGGCGAGGGCCTGGAGGGCGAGGCTCTCGACGACGGGGCGGACCAGCCGGCGGGTCTTGCCGGTGCCGGAGGGGCCGACGGCGAGGAGGGAGGTGCCGAGGACGTCGGGGTCGAGGGCGAGGGAGGTGCCGCGGCGGGGGTAGGGGTTGCGGATGCCGTCGTCGACGGTGCCGAGCAGCACCTGGCGGGCCAGCAGATCGTGCCGGGCGGCCCGGACGGGCAGGTCGCGCGCGCCGGAGGGGTGCAGGCAGGCGGCGGCCCCCTTGTCCCGCACGGCGTCCCCGAAGGCCCGCATCCGCGAGGGATCGACCCGCACGGACTCCCAGGCCCGCCGGATCCGCGCATAGTCCACATCATTCATCCCCCCACTCCCCACGACCCCCTCCAGCCGCTCCGCCACATCCCCCATCCCGGCCCCACGCACCTCGGACCACCGCAGGGGGTCGTCGTCCGAGGGGTGCTGCGCCGCGGGTCCGGCGGGCGTGGCCGCAGCAGCGGCCGCCGGCGGCGTGGAGCGGCCCCGCGGGCCCCGCCACCCCGCCAGCCGGACGAAGAGGTAGACCACCGGTCCGTACAGCACCGCGTACAACAGGGCGGTGGCGAGCCTGCCCGCGCTCCCCATCTCGCGGTAGGGAAGGTGGCCGAATGCCAGGGCGTCCGCGGGCAGGGTCTTCGTCGCGATGAGCATCGTGACGAACAGCGCTACAGCTGCCGCGCCTGCGATCCGCGCGCCGGAGCCGCGCACCGCGACGAGCCGTTCGAAGGCCAGGCCCCAGGCTCCCAGCCGGCTGAACCAGAAGACCAGCGCTCCCGTCAGCAGCAATTCATATGCCTGCAAGGCCGCTGCGCCGCGGTGATCGGTGGCTCCGCCGCCGAACTCCCACCAGTCCCGGGGTGTGAAGAGCTTCAGCGGCACGTCGGCGTAGGGGATGTAGTTGTTGGTCAGCAGGGACCAGAGCAGTACGCAGGCCAAGAAGGAGATGACCGCACCGATCAGCAGCGATCGGTCGGTGGCGGCCTCTGCCTCCTCCCCCTTCCGGGGCTCGTATCCGAACCGCCAGACCCCCGGTTCGGTCTGCGGCCGCGGGGCCCGGACCCAGTCCGCGAGGGTGGGGCCCACGCTGGGCGCGTGGACCGGTTTCGGCGGGGCCGTGGGAACGCGCGGCGGGGCGGAGGGAGGGGTGGTCGGTCCGGGAACGTGGCCCCCTCGCGTCGCGTGACCGTCGTACGTGCCCTCGGTGTCCATGAAACCCCTGCCCCCTGCCCGTGACGTGCCCTGCGGCGCTCAATCTAGTGCCCGGTACCGGGCCTGGGGCGCGTACAGCGGCACTCCCCACAAGACGCGTCTCTCTGCCTTCCTATGGCCGTCGCGGACAAGGACACGTTGAGATCACTACCGAACGGAGCATGCAGGACCCCCGCTCGCGGGCCTAGCCTGCGGACAAAGAGACAAGTGCGTCCGAAAACACCCCCCAGGAGCCCTCTATGACCGCTGTCCCGCAGGAGCGCAAGATCGTCACCGCGATCCCCGGCCCCAAGTCGCAGGAGCTGCAGGCCCGTCGCCTGGAGACGGTGGCCGGTGGCGTGGGCTCCGTGCTGCCCGTCTTCACCGCCCGCGCCGGCGGCGGGATCATCGAGGACGTCGACGGCAACCGCCTCATCGACTTCGGCTCCGGCATCGCCGTGACCTCCGTCGGCGCCTCCGCCGAGGCCGTCGTACGCCGCGCGTCCGCGCAGCTCGCCGACTTCACCCACACCTGTTTCATGGTCACCCCGTACGAGGGCTACGTCGAGGTCTGCGAGGCCCTCGCCGAGCTGACCCCGGGTGACCACGCCAAGAAGTCGGCCCTGTTCAACTCCGGCGCCGAGGCCGTCGAGAACGCCGTCAAGATCGCCCGTTCGTACACCAAGCGCCAGGCCGTCGTCGTCTTCGACCACGGCTACCACGGCCGCACGAACCTCACCATGGCGCTGACCGCGAAGAACATGCCCTACAAGCAGGGCTTCGGCCCCTTCGCCCCCGAGGTCTACCGCGTCCCGGTCGCCTACGGCTACCGCTGGCCCACCGGTGCCGAGAACTGCGGCCCCGAGGCCGCCGCCCAGGCGATCGACCAGATCAGCAAGCAGATCGGCGCCGAGAACGTCGCCGCGATCATCATCGAGCCGGTCCTCGGCGAGGGCGGCTTCATCGAGCCGGCCAAGGGCTTCCTGCCCGCCATCGTGAAGTTCGCCAACGAGAACGGCATCGTCTTCGTCGCCGACGAGATCCAGTCCGGCTTCTGCCGCACCGGCCAGTGGTTCGCCTGCGAGGACGAGGGCATCGTCCCCGACCTGATCACCACCGCCAAGGGCATCGCGGGCGGTCTGCCGCTCGCCGCCGTCACCGGCCGCGCCGAGATCATGGACTCCGCCCACGCGGGCGGCCTGGGCGGCACCTACGGCGGCAACCCGGTGGCCTGCGCCGGCGCGCTCGGCTCCATCGAGACCATGAAGGAGCTCGACCTCAACGCCAAGGCGAAGAAGATCGAGGCCGTCATGAAGGCCCGTCTGACGGCCATGCAGGAGAAGTACGAGATCATCGGCGACATCCGCGGCCGCGGTGCGATGATCGCGATCGAGCTGGTCAAGGACCCGGTCTCCAAGACCCCGTTCCCGGAGGCGGCCGGCGCGCTCGCCAAGGCGTGCCACGCCGAGGGCCTGCTCGTCCTCACCTGCGGCACCTACGGCAACGTGCTCCGCTTCCTCCCGCCGATCGTCATCGGCGAGCACCTGCTGAACGAGGGCCTGGACCTCATCGAGGCGGCCTTCGCCGCCATCGGCACGGACACCGTCTGAGCCCGGTACGGACGCCTTCCGGGCCCGGGGTGAACGCCCTCCGGGCCCGCGCGTACGACCACGTGCTCGAAGGGCGGGAACGTCCGAGCGCACGATCCACCCCCTACCGACGGTAACGGGCGGACGCTGTGAAGAAGGTGTGGGGGGCCGATGGCGGGAACGCGTTCCCGCTGTCGGTCCCCCTTCCGCTGCCGTACGGTTTCTGCAGATGAGTGAGAAAGCTCGCCCCCGGGCCACCGGAGGCGATACCGGTACAGAGCTTCCCCAGCGCCGTACTGGGCATGCGTTCGCGCACACTCCTCGCCGATCGGACGGCCGTCCGCCCCAAACCCCCCGGGGCGTCCGGCGTGCCGGTCCGGGCGGCCGTCCCGGAACCATCCCCCCTGTTCCGGGACGGCCGGCCATCTTCCGAGGCGCCCTCGCCGCCTCCGCGCTCTGCATCCTCCTCCTCGCGCTGATCACCTGGCAGGTCCTGGCCGGCGGCCCGCTGCTGGACCCGGACGCCCGGATCAGCCGCGCCCTGGTCCGTACCGTGCCCGACGCCGTCACCGAGCGCCTGTCGGACCTCGGGAACATCCCGGTCGCCGTACCGGTGCTGGCGCTGGCCGCCGCGTACGCCGCCCTGCGCGGGAACCGCCGCGGCGCCGCGGCCGCGGTGGTGGCGATGGCCCTGGTCCCGGCCCTCGTGGTGCCGCTCAAGGCGTGGACGGGCCGGCCGGGACCGCTGGAGCCCTGGGCCGCGGGCTACTTCCCCTCGGGCCACACCGCCACCGCGTTCGTCGCGTACACGGGCGCGGCCCTGCTCCTGCGGCCCTACGCCGGCCGCCGCCGGCCGGTGGCCGCCGCCCTGGTCCTGACGGGGGCGACGGCCACGGGGCTGGTGCTGCGCGGCTTCCACTGGCCGCTGGACGTGCTGGCCAGTCTGCTGCTGTGCACTCCGCTGCTGCTGGCGGTCAGGTGGTCCTGCCGTAGTACGCGTCGAAGTTCCGGCTGAACTCCCAGCCGCCGAAGCGGTCCCAGTTCACCGACCAGGTCATCAGGCCGCGCAGGCCCGGCCAGGTGCCGTGGGTGCGGTAGCTCCCGCAGTCGGTGTTCCGCGTCAGGCAGTTGAGCGCCTTGGTGACCTCGGCGGGCGAGGTGTGCCCGTTGCCCGCGTTCGGGGTGGCCGGCAGGCCGATGGCCACCTGGTCCGGGCGCAGGGCGGGGAAGACCCGGGAGGTGTTCCCGGCGACCGGGAAGCCGGTGAGCAGCATGTCGGTCATGGCGATGTGGAAGTCCGCGCCGCCCATGGAGTGGTACTGGTTGTCGAGGCCCATGATCGGGCCGGAGTTGTAGTCCTGGACGTGCAGCAGGGTGAGGTCGTCGCGCAGGGCGTGGATGACGGGCAGGTACGCGCCGGCCCGCGGGTCCTGGCCGCCCCAGGGGCCGGAGCCGTAGAACTGGTAGCCGAGCTGGACGAAGAAGGTCTCGGGGGCCATGGTCAGGACGAAGCCGGGGCCGTAGCGGGCCTTGAGGGTCTTCACCGCGGAGATCAGGTGGACGATGCCCGGGGTGGTGGGGTTGCGGAAGTCGGTGTCGCCGGTGGCCAGGGAGAGGGAGTGGCCCTCGAAGTCGATGTCGAGGCCGTCCAGTCCGTACTCGTCGATGATCCGTCCGACGGAGGAGACGAAGGTGTCGCGGGCGGCGGTGGTCGGGAGCTGCACCTGGCCGTTCTGGCCGCCGATGGAGATCAGCACCTTCTTGCCGGCGGCCTGCTTGGCGCGGACGGCGGCCTTGAACTCGGCCGGGGACTCCACGTTCGGGCATTCGGCGACGGGGCAGAGCCGGAAGCGGATGTCGCCGGAGGTCACCGAGGTGGGTTCGCCGAAGGCGAGGTTGATGACGTCCCAGGAGGCGGGTACGTCGGCCATGCGGACATGGCCGGAGCCGTTGGCGAAGCTCGTGTGCAGATAGCCGACGAGGGCGTGGGCGGGCAGTCCGCCGCCTCCCCCGCCGCCGGTGCCGGTGGTCACGGAGACGGGCGCGCTCGGCGCGGACTCGCCCGCCGCGTTCACGGCGCTGACGCGGAAGGTGTAGGCGGTGGCGGGCGCGAGTCCGGTGACGGTGGCCGAGGCGGAGCCCGTGGGCAGGGGCGCGGCGCCGTCGCGGTGGACGGTGTACGAGGTGGCCCCGGGCACCGCCGTCCAGCCCAGCAGCACCGAGGAGGACGAGGTGGCGGTGGCCGTGAGGCCGGTGGGGACGGCCGGGGGCCGGGGCTGGCCGGGGCCGCCGGGGTCGGGGCCGACGAGGGTGACGTCGTCGGTGAGATGGGCGGGCTGGCCGTACCAGCCGTGCGTGAACACGGTGACCGAGGTGGTGGCCGGGCCGGTGCGGAAGGTGGTGCTCAGCTGCTTCCAGGCGCCCGGGCTCTGCGTCCAGGCGGAGACGTCGGTGGTACCGGTGCCGCTCGCGCCGAGGTAGACGTACGCGCCCTGCACCCAGGCGGTGAGCGTGTACGCGGAGTCGGGCGCGACGGCGACGGTCTGGGCGCAGCGGGCGTTGTCCTGCCCGGCCGGGGTGGCCCGCAGGGCGGAGCCGCCGCCGTGGACGGGGGAGGTGACGGCCGCTCCGCTCCCGGCGGAGCAGTTCCAGCCGTCGAGTCCGGCTTCGAAGCCGCCGTTGCGGACGAGGTCGGCGTCCGCCGCCGCGGCCGGCGGGCCCGCGGCGAGGAAACCGGCGGCCGCCAGGGCGGCGGCCGTGAGGAGGGACCAGGCTCTGCGCACAACTGCCTCCGGAGCATGGGGGGATGGAGCCAGGCTGCTGTCCCGTGAACGGCACAGCGGCGCCCAAGATGGTCCAGACCAATACCCCTGTCAAGGGTTGCGGCACTCCCCCGCCAGCACCTGGGCGGCCGCCTCGTGCATCGCGAGCTCCAGCAGGGCCGGGTCGGTGAGGGTGCCGCGGCCGTCCGGGAGCACCGCCCAGCGCACCCCGCCGGTCGCGCGGCCCGGGTACGGGACCACGATCCAGGTCCCGCTGCCCGCGCCCCGTACCCCCGTGCCGATCCAGCGGGAGGCGGTGCCCGGCGGGACGAAGAAGCCCATTCTGGACTCGCCGAAGTCCGCGAGCACCGGTCCGGGCCGGTCGAGCAGCCGGCCGAGCACGTCGAGGGTGGCCTGCCCCAGCTCCCCCGGCAGGATCAGCACGTCCCAGAGCCGGCCGGCGGGCAGCAGGGCCACCCCGAGGGGGTTGCGCTCCCACTCCCACCGGCAGGCGTCCGGGTCCGGCGCCGCCGAAACCAGCCAGTCCACCGCCGTCTTGTCCCCCGGGGTCTTCATCGCCGGGCCTCCGTTCCCTGTAGGTGAGGCGTTCTCACCAGCAGAGAGCGGGGCGGGGCCGGGCTATGACGCGGGTTTCACCACCTCGTGAAGGTGAACCGGGTCACATGGTGAACGGCGTCAGCGGCGCGAACGGCGGCAGCGGCGCGAACGGCGGCCCGACGGCGCGGCCCACCGCCCCGGCGTCCCGGTCAGCTGTCGAAGCCGAGCCCGAGCCGGTCCATCACCTTGAGCCACAGGTTCCGGTGGCCGCCCCGGGCGTCCGCGCGGGCCAGCGACCACTTGGTGAGGGCGATCCCGGTCCAGGCGAAGGGCTCGGGCGGGAACGGCATCGGCCGGGTGCGCACCATCTCCAGCCGGGTGCGCTCGGTCGACAGCCCGTCGAGCAGGTCGAGCATCACCTCCGCGCCGAAGCGGGTGGCGCCCACCCCGAGGCCGGTGTAGCCGGCGGCGTAGGCCACCTTCCCGGAATGGGCGGTCCCGAAGAAGGCCGAGAAGCGCGAGCAGGTGTCGATCGCGCCGCCCCAGGCATGGCTGAACCTGAGTCCTTCCAGCTGCGGGAAGGCGGTGAAGAAGTGCTCCGCGAGCTTGAGGTAGGTCTCGGGGCGGTGGTCGTACTCCGAGTCGAGCTTCCCCCGGTAGGGGTAGATCGCGTCGTAGCCGCCCCAGAGGATCCGGTTGTCCTTGGTGATCCGGAAGTAGTGGAACTGGTTGGCGCTGTCGCCCAGCCCCGGCCGGTTCTTCCAGCCGACGGCCGCGAGCTGCGCCTCGTCCAGCGGCTCGCTCATCAGCGCGTAGTCGTACACCGGGACGGTGAACGGCCGGATCCGCTTGACCAGCGAGGGGAAGATGTTGGTGCCCAGGGCCACCCGGCGGGCGAGGATCGTGCCGTAGGGGGTCTCCACCGTCATGCCGCGGCCCGCCGGGGCGAGCTTGAGGCCGCGGGTGTTCTCGTAGATCCGCACCCCGAGGTCCAGGCATGCCTGCTTGAGGCCCCAGGCCAGCTTCGCCGGGTTGAGCATGGCCACGCCGTCGCGGTCCCACAGGCCCGCGAGGAAGGTCGGGGAGTCGACCTCGGCGCGCACCGCCTCGCGGTCCAGCCATTCGGAGCCGTCGGCGAGGCCCAGGCGCAGGGCCTCCTGGTGCAGTTCGCGCAGCTCCTCGACCTGGTGCGGCTCGGTGGCCACGTCGATCTCGCCGGTGCGCTCGAAGTCGCAGTCGATGCCGTAGCGGGCCACCGCCTCCTCGATGGCGTCGAGGTTGCGGGCGCCCAGCTCCTCCAGCTTCGCCAGCTCCCCCGGCCAGCGGGCCAGGCCGTTGCCGAGGCCGTGGGTGAGGGAGGCGGCGCAGAAGCCGCCGTTGCGCCCGGAGGCGGCCCAGCCCGCCTCCTTGCTCTCGATGATCACGACATCCCGCCCGGGGTCGCGCTCCTTGGCGATCAGCGCGGTCCACAGCCCGCTGTACCCGGCGCCGATGACCAGCAGGTCGCAGCGCTCGTCGGAGGTCAGGGCCGGCTGGGGGGCCGGCCTGCCGGGGTCGTCCAGCCAGTAGGAGACCGGCTTCGCTTCGGAAAGGGATTTCGCAGCACTGCGCATGGCGACTGGGGCCATGTCTTCCAACTCCCTACGGGAACGTACGAGAAGCACGGGGCCGCGGAACTACTGCGGCTGTGCCTTCTTGCGGCGGTTGCCGGCCCACTGGCCGGCGAGGACCACCAGCACCGCGATGACGAACATCGCCGTGCCGATGACGTTGATCTGCACGGGCGTACCGCGCTGGGCCGATCCCCACACGAACATGGGGAAGGTGACGGTGTTGCCCGAGTTGAAGTTGGTGATGATGAAGTCGTCGAACGAGAGCGCGAAGGAGAGCAGCGCTCCCGCCGCGATTCCGGGTGCGGCGATCGGCAGGGTCACCCGTACGAAGGTCTGCACCGGCCCCGCGTAGAGGTCGCGGGCGGCCTCCTCCAGCCGGGGGTCCATGGACAGCACGCGCGCCTTGACCGCGGCGACGACGAAGCTGAGGCAGAACATGATGTGGGCGATCAGGATCGTCCAGAAGCCCAGCTGGATGCCCATGTTGAGGAAGAGCGCGAGCAGCGAGGCGGCCATCACGATCTCCGGCATGGCCATGGGCAGGAAGATCAGCGAGTTGACCGCGCCGCGCGCCCGGAACCGGTAGCGCACGAGGGCGAAGGCTATGGCGGTGCCGAGGGCGGTCGCCGCGAGCGTGGACCACAGGGCGATCTGGAGCGAGAGGCCGAGGGAGCCGCACAGGTCGGCGACGCCGCAGGGGTCCTTCCAGGCGTCGAGGGAGAACTCCTGCCAGGCGTAGTTGAACCGCCCCGAGGGGTTGTTGAAGGAGAAGACGGTGACGACGAGGTTCGGCAGGATCATGTACGCGAGCGTGCCGAGCCCCGCGATCACGACCAGGTTGCGCCGCAGCCAGGCGAGGGGGGTGCGCATCAGACCAGGTCCTCCGTCCCGGCTCGGCGGATGTAGACGGTGACCATGATCAGCACGATGGCCATGAGAATGAACGACAGCGCGGCCGCCGTCGGGTAGTCGAGGATCCTCAGGTACTGCGACTGGATGACGTTGCCGATCATCCGGGTGTCCGTGGAGCCGAGCAGTTCGGCGTTGACGTAGTCGCCGCTCGCCGGGATGAAGGTGAGCAGGGTCCCCGAGACCACGCCCGGCATGGACAGCGGGAAGGTCACCTTGCGGAAGACCGTGGCGGGGCGTGCGTAGAGGTCCCCGGCCGCCTCGTGGAGGCGGGTGTCGATGCGCTCCAGGGAGGAGTACAGCGGCAGGATCATGAAGGGCAGGAAGTTGTAGGTCAGACCGCAGACCACCGCGAGCGGCGTGGCCAGCACCCGGTCGCCCTCGGTCATGCCGAGCCAGCTGGTGACGTCGAGGAAGCCGACGCTGTTGAGGGCGGCGACCACCGGGCCGCCGTCGGCCAGGATCGTCTTCCAGGCCAGGGTGCGGATCAGGAAGCTGGTGAAGAACGGGGCGATGACCAGCACCAGGAGCAGGTTGCGCCAGCGGCCCGCCTTGAAGGCGATCAGATAGGCCAGCGGGTAGCCGAGCAGCAGGCACAGGGCGGTGGCGGTGCCGGCGTAGAGCAGGGAGCGCAGGAACTGCGGCAGGTACTCGGTGAAGGCGTCCCAGTAGGTCCGGAAGTGCCAGGTGACCTCGAAGCCCTCTTCGAGGGAGCCGGTCTGCACGGAGGTGGACGCCTGGTACACCATCGGCAGCACGAAGAAGACCAGCAGCCACAGGATCCCGGGGAGCAGCAGCCAGTACGGGACCAGCCGCTTGCGTACGGACGCCTTGTGGACCGGCGGTTCGGTGGCGGCGGGCGCCTGGGGCGGCGCGGCGGTGGCGGTCACGCGCTCGCCCCGGCGGTCTCGGCGCCCGCGTCGCCGACGGTGCCGGCGAGCGGGGACTGTCCGGCGTCGAGCCCGAAGGTGTGCTCCGGGTTCCAGTGCAGGACCACCTCGGTGCCCGGGACCAGGCGGGCGTCGCGTTCGATGTTCTGGACGTAGACCTCCAGCCCGGGGCAGGCGGGGCTGTCGACCACGAACTGGGTGGAGACGCCGATGAAGGAGGAGGCGGTGATCCGGCCGGTGACCTTGTTCCGGCCGGCCGCGACCGTGTGCTCCTCGTCGGCGGGGACCAGGGAGATCTTCTCGGGGCGGACGCCGACCAGCAGCTTCCCGCCGGTGCTCGGTGTGGTCGAACATCGGGCGGCGGGCAGCCGCAGGGCGGTGCCGGAGGCCAGGACGGTCACCTCGGAGCCGGCGGACCCCACGGCGGCCTCGATGAGGTTGGAGGTGCCGAGGAAGTTCGCGACGAAGGTGGTGCGGGGGTTCTCGTAGAGGTCGGCGGGGGCGCCCAGCTGCTCGACGCGGCCGCCGTTCATGACGGCGACCGTGTCGGCCATCGTCATGGCCTCCTCCTGGTCGTGCGTGACGTGCACGAAGGTGATGCCGACCTCGGTCTGGATCCGCTTGAGCTCCAGCTGCATCTGGCGGCGCAGCTTGAGGTCGAGGGCGCCCAGGGGCTCGTCGAGGAGGAGGACCTGCGGGTGGTTGATCAGGGCGCGGGCGACGGCCACGCGCTGCTGCTGGCCGCCGGAGAGCTGGTGGGGTTTGCGCTGGGCGAACTGACCGAGCTGGACCAGTTCCAGCATGTCGTCGACCTGCTTGCGGACGGACTTGATGCCGCGGCGGCGCAGGCCGAAGGCTATGTTCTCGAAGATGCTCAGGTGCGGGAAGAGCGCGTAGCTCTGGAAGACCGTGTTCACCGGGCGCTTGTAGGGCGGCAGGTGGGTGACCTCGCGGCCGCCGAGGTGGACCGTGCCGGTGGAGGGCTCCTCCAGGCCGGCGATCATGCGCAGGGTGGTGGTCTTCCCGCAGCCGGAGGCGCCGAGCAGGGCGAAGAAGGAGCCCTGGGGGATGGTGAGGTCCAGCGGGTGCACGGCGGTGAAGGTGCCGTAGTGCTTGCTGATCCCGGAGAGGCGGACGTCGCCGCCCTCGGTCGTGTCAGTCATGGATGGGTCCCGGGGTCGGTGGGGCGAGGAGGTCAGGGGGAGGAGCCCGCGGCGCGGGGCGGGGCGGGGCCGCGGGGCGGGGCCGGGCCTAGGCGCCGATGAGTTTGGCGAACTTCTCCTCGTACGCCGTCTCCTCCTCGCTCGTGAGGGAGCGGAAGGCGTGGGACTTGGCGGTCATCGCCTTGTCCGGGACGATCAGGGTGTTCTCGGCGAGCCCGGCGTCGATCTTCGCCAGCTCCTCGCCCACGCCCTCGACCGGGCAGACGTAGCTGATGTACGCGGCCAGCCGGGCGGCGACCGGGAGCTCGTAGTAGTAGTCGATGAGCTGTTCGGCGTTGGCCTTGTGCCGGGCCCCGGCGGGGACGAGCAGGTTGTCGCTGGAGGTGATGTAACCGGCGGCGGGCACGGCGAACTTGATGTCCGGGTTGCCCTCCTGGAGCTGGATGACGTCGCCCGCCCAGGCCAGGCAGGCCGCGAGGTCGCCCTTGTCGAGGTCGGAGGTGTAGTCGTTGCCGGTGAAGCGGCGGATCTGGTTCTTGTCCACGCCCTTCTGGAGCCGGCCGACGGCCTCGTCGAAGTCGGCGGTGGTGAAGGAGGCGGGGTTCTTGCCCTGGTCGAGCAGGGTCATGCCGACGCTGTCGCGCATCTCGGTGAGGAAGCCGACGCGGCCCTTGAGGGAGGGGTCGTCGAGCAGCTGGGTGACCGAGTCGACCTTCTTCCCGCCGGTCGCCTTCTCGTTGTAGGCGATGACGGTGGATATGCCGGTCCAGGGGTAGCTGTAGGCGCGGCCCGGGTCCCAGTCGGGGCTGCGGAACTGCGGGGACAGGTGGGCGTAGGCGTGCGGCAGGCGCGCCGGGTCCAGCTTCTGGGCCCAGCCCAGCCGGATGATGCGGGCGGCGAGCCAGTCGGTGACGACGATCAGGTCGCGGCCGGTGTCCTGGCCGGCCGCGAGCTGCGGTCTGATCTTGCCGAAGAACTCGACGTTGTCGTTGATGTCCTCGCTGTACTTGACCTGGATCCCGGTGCGCTGGGTGAACTCCTCCAGCGTGGGCCGGGACTTCTCGTCCTCGCTGGTGTCCATGTACTCGGTCCAGTTGGAGAAGACGAGCTCCTTCTCCGCGGCCGAGTGGTCGTCGGAGGCCGCGGCCGCGTCCCCGGGGCGTTTGGCCGGCGGGATACCGCAGCCGGCCAGGGCGGAGAGCCCGCCGAGGGTGAGCGCTCCGACGCCGGAGGCGCGCAGCAGCGAGCGGCGGGTGAGGGCGCCGCGCCCGCCGGTGAGGCTGCGCCGCATCGCGGCGAGTTGCGCCGCCGAGAGGCGGCCGGGCTCGAACTGCTCCATGCTGTGTGGCCTTTCGGGAGGAGTACCGCTGGTCAGGCGGTGGGCGGCTGTCGGTCCCCGAAGATGGTGCGGTGCCAGTCCTTCGCGGCGACCGCGGTGTTGTCGTACATCACATGCTTGACCTGCGTGTACTCCTCGAAGGAGTAGGCCGACATGTCCTTGCCGAAGCCGCTGGCCTTGTAACCGCCGTGGGGCATCTCGCTGATGATCGGGATGTGGTCGTTGACCCAGACGCAGCCCGCCTGGATCTCCCGGGTGGCGCGGTTGGCACGGTAGAGGTCCCGGCTCCAGGCCGAGGCGGCGAGACCGTAGGGGGTGTCGTTGGCGAGGGCGATGCCCTCGTCGTCGGTGTCGAAGGGCAGGACGACGAGGACCGGGCCGAAGATCTCGGACTGGACCACCTCGCTGTCCTGGGCGGCTCCGGTGACGAGGGTGGGCCGGTAGTAGGCGCCGTCGGCCAGTTCCCCGCCCGGCACCTCGCCGCCGGTGACGACGGTGGCGTAGCCGCGGGCGCGCTCGACGAAGCCGGCCACGCGGTCGCGCTGGGCGTGCGAGACGAGCGGCCCGAGGTCGGTGGTGGGGGCGAAGGGGTCGCCGAGGCGGACGGTCTCCATCAGCTCGGCCACCCGGGCGACGAAGGCGTCGTGCAGGGGGCGCTGCACGTAGGCGCGGGTGGCGGCGGTGCAGTCCTGGCCGGTGTTGATGAGGGAGGCGGCGACGGCGCCGTGCGCGGCGGCCTCCAGGTCGGCGTCGTCGAAGACGAGGAAGGGGGCCTTGCCGCCGAGCTCCAGGTGGAGCCGCTTGACGGTGGCGGTGGCGATCTCCGCGACGCGCTTGCCGACGGCGGTGGAGCCGGTGAAGGAGGTCATCACCACGTCGGGGTGGCCCACCAGGTGCTCCCCCGCCTGGCGGCCCGCGCCGGTGACGATGTTGATCACGCCGTCGGGCAGTCCGGCGTCCTTGGCCGCCTGCGCGAACATCAGCGAGGTGAGCGGGGTCAGCTCGGCGGGCTTGAGGACGATGGTGTTGCCCGCCGCGATGGCCGGGAGGATCTTCCAGGCGGCCATCTGGAGCGGATAGTTCCAGGGGGCGATGGAGCCGACGACCCCGATCGCCTCCCGGCGTACGTAGGAGGTGTGGTCGCCGGAGTACTCGGCGGCGGCCTGCCCCTGGAGGTGGCGGGCGGCGCCCGCGAAGAAGGCGGTGTTGTCGATGGTGCCCGGTACGTCGAACTCGGTGGACAGCTTGAGCGGCTTGCCGCACTGGAGGGATTCGGCGTACGCGAAGTCCCCCGCCTGCTCGGCCAGTACGGCGGCCAGCCGGTGCAGGGCGTCCGAGCGCTCGCCGGGGGTGGCCCCGGACCAGCCCGGGAAGGCCCGCCGGGCGGCGGCCACGGCGGCGTCGACGTCCGCCGTGCTCGCCAGCTCGTAGGTGAGGACCTCGTCCCCGGTGGCCGGGTCGATCACGGTGTGTGACCGGCCGGAGGTGCCGGACCTGAGCTGTCCGTCGATGTACTGCGCGCCGTCTGCGAAGCGGTCCTTGACCTGGAAGCGGTTGCCCATCACGCTCTCACGCTCTCCGTAGCTACAGTTCGAGCTACAGCTCGAATTGAGTGCCGATCCTGGCAGAGGTGATGCCCTCGGCCAAGTGATTCCGTTGTTGCCTTTTGATTACGCGACGGAATCGGTCGACCATGTGTCGAGGCGCGCCGGAAATCCCGTACGAAGTGTCCGTGGCGGGTGCCAGACTCGCGTGCATGGAGATGATCGAGGACCTGATCAAGCAGGTCAGTAGCGGTGAACGGGTGAAGTACCTGCCCTTCTGGGGCCACCGGCCGCTGCCCGACGGCCGGCTCGGGCCGAGCTGCCTGAGCCAGTGGTGGCCCTCGCCCTTCACTGTCGGTGACGTCCGGTACGAGACGGCCGAGCACTGGATGATGGCCGGGAAAGCACGGCTCTTCGAGGACGCACGGGCCGAGCGCGACGCGGTGGCGGCGAGGACCCCCGCCGAGGCGAAGAAGGTCGGGCGGCTCGTGCGCGGCTTCGACCCGGCGGTCTGGGAGCGGGAGCGGTTCGCCCTGGTGGTCGAGGGCAGCGTCCACAAGTTCGGCTCCGACCCGGCGCTGCGCGGCTATCTGCTGGGCACCGGGGAGCGGGTGCTGGTGGAGGCGAGCCCGATGGACCGGATCTGGGGCATCGGCCTCGCCGCCGACGACGAGCGGGCGCTGGACCCGGCCCGGTGGCGCGGGCTGAACCTGCTGGGCTTCGCCCTGATGGAGGCCCGCGGCCGGCTGCGCGCGAGCGCCGCCTGACGGGCCGCGCCCTGCGGGCCGCCGGTCGTCCCCAGTTACCCGGCCCCGGCCCCGGCCCCCGGTCAGACCTTCTCGCGGACCCGGGAGTTGTCGTACGGGCTGGGCGGGACGTCGTCGGTCGGGCCCTGGTCCATCAGGCCCACGAACAGGGCGGCCGTCATCAGCGCGCCCAGCGCGATACCGACGGCGCCGAGGATGATGCCCGCGAGGGCCATCCCGCCGTTGTCGGCCTCGCCGCGGGTGGCCTTGCCCTTGCCGACGGCCCCGAAGACGACCGCGGCGATGCCGAGCGCGAGACCGATCAGGCCGACGACGCAGCCGAGCACCGAGAGGATGCCGAGCACGAGGGCGGTGACCCCGAAGCCGTTGCTGAGCGGCCGGCCGTACGCCGGGTAGGCGCCCGGGGCCGGGTAGCCCGCCGGATATCCCGCGTCACCGGGGTACCCGGGGTGCGCCGGCTGCGCGGAGTACCCCGGGGCGCCCGGGTAGCCGTAGCCGGGCGGGGTCGGATATCCGTAGGCCGGCGGGGCGGCGCCGGCTATCGCCTGCGGCGGCGGGGGCGGCTGCGCGCCCGGCATCCCGGCGAGCGTCGGCCCCTCGTGCACGGACGGCGGGGGCACGGCCCCGCCCGGCGGGTTCTGCTGCTGTTTGCCCAGGTCCACCACCGGCCGCTCGGGCGGCGCCCACGGGTCTCGCGGCCCGGAACTGCTGTCACTCATGCGGAGCCCCCTCTCGTACAGCCATGCTACGGGCTGCCACCGACGGTCACGGGCGTGCCTACGATGAGGGGTCCTGCCCGCACCCGCGTCCTTCCGGAGGCATCCCCCATGACCGACCTGCACCCCTTCATCGCGGGGCTGCCCAAGGCCGAACTGCACGTGCACCACGTCGGATCGGCGTCCCCGCGCATCGTGTCCGAGCTGGCCGCGCGCCACCCCGACTCGAAGGTACCGACCGATCCCGAGGCGCTGGCCGACTACTTCACCTTCACCGACTTCGCGCACTTCATCGAGGTCTACCTGTCGGTGGTCGACCTGGTCCGGACCCCCGAGGACGTCCGGCTGCTGACCTTCGAGGTCGCCCGCGACATGGCCCGGCAGAACATCCGCTACGCCGAACTGACCATCACCCCCTACTCCTCCACCCGCCGCGGCATCGACGAGACGGCCTTCATGGCCGCCATCGAGGACGCCCGCCTGGCCGCCGAGAAGGAGCTGGGCGTCATCCTGCGCTGGTGCTTCGACATCCCCGGCGAGGCCGGCCTGGAGGCCGCCGCCGAGACCGCGCGGCTCGCGGTCGAGCACCGCCCCGAGGGCCTGGTCTCCTTCGGGCTCGGCGGACCCGAGATCGGCGTCCCGCGCCCGCAGTTCAAGCCGTACTTCGACCAGGCCCGCGCCGCCGGCCTGCGCAGCGTGCCGCACGCGGGCGAGACCACCGGGCCGGAGACCGTCTGGGACGCCATCCGCGAGCTGGGCGCCGAGCGCATCGGCCACGGCACCAGCGCCACCCAGGACCCGGAGCTGCTGGCCTACCTCGCCGAGCACCGGATCGCCCTGGAGGTCTGCCCGACCTCGAACATCGCGACCCGCGCGGTGACCGACCTGGACCGGCACCCGGTCAAGGAGATGGTCGCGGCGGGCGTGCTCGTCACCATCAACAGCGACGACCCGCCGATGTTCGGCTCCGACCTCAACAACGAGTACGCGGTGGCCGCCCGGCTCCTCGGCCTGGACGAGCGCGGTCTCGCGCAGCTCGCCAAGAACGCCGTCGAGGCGTCCTTCCTGGACGAGCCCGGCAAGGCGAAGCTCCACGCGGAGATCGACACGTACACGAGCGAATGGCTCGCACGCTGAAATCCCCCTGAGAATGGGGGCATGCGCACCCTGACTGCCGTCGGCCACCGCGGCGATCCCTACCGGTTCCCCGAGAACACCCTGCCCTCGATCCGCTCCGCCTTCGCCCGCGGGGCGGACGCGGTCGAGATCGACGTGAGACTGACCCGGGACGGGGTGCCGGTCCTGCTCCACGACGAGTCGCTGCGGCGGCTGTGGGGCCATGACGTACGGCTCGACGAGGTCTCGGCGGCGCAGGTGAAGGAGCTGACGGAGGGTGGGGTGCCCACCCTCCGCGAGGCCCTGACGGCCGCCGGGCCCGGCCGGCTGATGCTCGATCTGCCCGGGGCCACGCCGGAGGCGGTCCGTACGGTCGTGGGCCAGGTCCGCGAGTGCGGGGCGGGCGAGCGCACGTACTACTGCGCGGGCCCCGACACGATGCTGGCGGTCCGGGCCGCGGACCCGGGCGCGGAGATCGCGCTGACCTGGACCACGCTGTCCCCGCCGCGCCGGGTGCTGATCGACGCGGTGACCCCGCGCTGGCTCAACTACCGCTTCGGGCTGGTGAGCCGGGAGCTGACGGACGCCCTGCACCGGGACGGGCTGCTGGTGTCGGCCTGGACGGCGGACACCCGGCGGACGATGAAGGCCCTGCTCGCGGCGGGTGTCGACGCGATCACCACGAACCGGGTGGACACCCTGACGGCCGTCCGGTCCCGCTTCGGCCGCTGACCCGGAGGGCCCCGTACCGCGTACCGGTCACGGGACCGGCAGCGCCTCCAGCCGCTTGATCATGCGGCGCAGGACCAGCAGGGGGATGACGCCGAAGACGCCGAAGGCCATGTCGATGACGCTCCACCAGCCGGGGATGCCCCGGATCGGGCCGCAGATCAGGGCCAGGGGGATGACCCCGGCGCAGGCGATCATTCCGGCGTCGACGATCCAGAGGTTGCGGACCGGGTCGCGGTACACCCCGTAGAAGAAGACGGCTATGACGAGGTGGGCGAAGGCGAGCCAGTCGGTGCCGTAGAGGAGGAAGGGGTAGTCGGCGTCGGCCCGGTCCAGGCCGTCGCCGACCCGGCGCAGCCACTCGTGGTCGATCAGGGCGTTCGCCCAGCGGAGCTCGGTGACCAGGGGGAAGGCGGTGAGCCCGCTGAGGACCAGGCAGACGAGGAACAGGATCAGCCAGGCACGGATACGCCGCTGGAGGGCGCTTCTCTCGCTCATGGAAGAAGCCTACACGCGGAATTGAACACGTTCAGCACATTTCCTGAACGTGTTCAATCCGCTGTGCGCGGGGCGGTCAGAGGCCGACGATCGCGTTCCACCTGCGGGCCAGGGCGCGGCGCTCCACGGAGGTGATGTCCCGGGCCACCGCCAGCCGCCGGCGCATCTCCTCGTCCGGGAAGACCAGCGGGTTCCCGGCGAGTTCGGCACGCTCCCGGTCGCCGGAGCCGGCCAGGACCTCGCGGGCCGCCGGGACCGGGCAGACGTAGTTGACGGAGGCCGCGAGCTCGGCGGCCACCTCCGGGTCGTAGTAGTGGTCGACCAGGGCCTCCGCGTTGGCCTTGTGCCGGGCCAGGTTGGGCACCAGCAGGCTCTCCGCCCAGAGCTCGCCGCCCTCCTCGGGCACCACGAACTCGATGTCCGGGTTGTCCGCCTGGAGCTGGATGGCGTCACCGGAGTACGCCTGGCAGGCCAGCACGTCGCCGCTGCTCAGGTCCGAGGTGTAGTCGTTGCCGGTGAAGCGGCGGATGTGCCTGCGGCGCACCAGGTCCTCGACGCGGTCGCACATCCGGTGGAAGTCGGATTCGGTCCAGCGCGTGACGTCCACCCCGTCCCCCTGCATCAGCAGGGCGAAGGACTCGTCGAGACCGGAGAAGAGGGTGACCTTGCCCGCCAGGTCCGGCTTCCAGAGATCCCGTACGGACCTGATCTCGCGGCCCAGCGCCCGGCGGTCGTAGGCGATCCCGGTGATCCCGGACTGCCAGGGGACGGTGTGCAGCCGGCCCGCGTCGAAGGCGGGGGACCGCAGCTGCGGGTCCAGATGGCGGCCGACGTTGGGCTGCGCCTCCCGGTCCATCCGCTGCGCCCAGCCGAGGTGGACGAAGCGGGCGGCCATCCAGTCACTGACCACGACCAGGTCGTGGCCGGTGTCCTGGCGGTTCATCAGGGCCGGGCCGACCTTGCCGAAGAACTCGTCGTTGTCGTTGATCTCCTCGGTGTAGCGGACCTCGATGCCGGTCCGCCGCGAGAAGGCGTCCAGCGTCGGCCGGCGCTCCTCGTCCTCCTCGTCGGTGTCGATGTAGAGCGGCCAGTTGGAGAAGGAGACGCTGCGCTCCCCCTCCGAGCGGTCCGGGCCCCCGCGCCGCTCCTCGGGTACGTAGGCGGCGGGCACCCCGCAGCCGGTGAGTGCGGCCGACAGGCCCGCGGCACCGAGTCCGGAGAGCATCGCACGGCGGGAGAAGGCGAGTTCAGGCATGCGCACAGCCTCGGGGAACGCAAAAGGGGCGGGCAATAGACAGGGTGTCTACTGCCCGCCCCCACAACGCTCAGCTGTGAACGGTGTGCGCGGCGCGGCCCGTCAGCAGGCGGGCACGGTCAGCCGTCTAGCACGGTCAGCCGTCGAGCGAGGTCATCACGTGCTTGATGCGCGTGTAGTCCTCGAAGCCGTAGGCGGAGAGGTCCTTGCCGTAGCCGGACTTCTTGAAGCCGCCGTGCGGCATCTCGGCGACGAGCGGGATGTGGGTGTTGATCCACACGCAGCCGAAGTCCAGGTTCTTCGACATCCGCATCGCGCGGCCGTGGTCCTTGGTCCACACGGAGGAGGCGAGGGCGAACTCGACGCCGTTCGCGTACTCCAGGGCCTGGGCCTCGTCGGTGAAGGACTGGACGGTGATGACGGGGCCGAAGACCTCGTTCTGGATGATCTCGTCGTCCTGCTTGAGGCCGGAGACCACGGTCGGGGCGTAGAAGTAGCCCTTGTCGCCGACCTGGTGGCCGCCCGCCTCGACCTTGGCGTGCGCGGGCAGGCGCTCGATGAAGCCCGCGACCTGCTTGAGCTGGTTGGGGTTGTTCAGCGGGCCGTAGAGCACGTCCTCGTCGTCGGGCGCGCCGGTCTTGGTGTCGGCGGCGGCCTTGGCGAGGGCGGAGACGAACTCGTCGTGGATGGACTCGTGCACGAGCACGCGGGTGGCGGCCGTACAGTCCTGGCCGGCGTTGAAGTAGCCGGCGACGGCGATGTCCTCGACGGCCTTGGCGATGTCGGCGTCCTGGAAGACCACGACCGGGGCCTTGCCGCCGAGCTCCAGGTGGACGCGCTTGACGTCCTTCGACGCGCTCTCGGCGACCTGCATGCCGGCGCGGACCGAGCCGGTGATGGAGGCCATCGCCGGGGTGGAGTGCTCGACCATGGCCTTGCCGGTCTCGCGGTCACCGCAGATGACGTTGAAGACGCCCTTGGGCAGCACCGAGTCGATGATCTCCGCCATCAGCACGGTGGAGGCGGGGGTGGTGTCCGAGGGCTTGAGGACCACGGTGTTGCCCGCGGCGATGGCCGGGGCGAACTTCCACACGGCCATCATCATCGGGTAGTTCCACGGCGCCACCTGGGCGCATACGCCGACCGGCTCGCGGCGGATGATCGAGGTCATGCCGTCCATGTACTCGCCGGCCGAGCGGCCTTCGAGGAGCCGGGCCGCGCCCGCGAAGAAGCGGATCTGGTCCACCATCGGCGGCAGCTCCTCGCTGGCCGTGAGGCCCAGCGGCTTGCCGGTGTTCTCCGACTCGGCGGCGATCAGCTCGTCCGCCCGCGCCTCGAAGGCGTCGGCGATCTTCAGCAGCGCCTTCTGGCGCTCGGCGGGGGTGGTGTCGCGCCAGCCCGGGAAGGCGGCCGCGGCGGCGGCCATGGCGGCGTCGACATCGGCCTGGCCCGAGAGCGGGGCGGTGGCGTACACCTCGCCGGTGGCCGGGTTGACCACCTCGGTGGTGCGCCCGTCGGCGGCGTCCTTGAACTCCCCGCCGATGTAGTTGCGCAGACGACGCAGTTCGGTGGTCACTCCAGCCACACTCCTGATCACATGTCCAACGGTTGAGACAAATACCAAGCCTAGCCCCTACGCGGAGGCTTTCGACAGGCCCGGACGGCACCAACTACGAAATCAGTGACATCGGAGTCGCCAAACAACGAATTTCATCGGTTCCGTCTTGCGGAACAGACGACTCCTCGTGCACAGTGAGCTCGTGGTCAGTCGAAGCGCAGATTCCAGGAACAGACAACCGTCCCCTTCGGTCGATGCTGTGTCCCTGGCGATCATCGAGCAACTGCAGGAGGACGGCCGCCGTCCCTACGCCTCCATCGGCAAGGCCGTCGGCCTCTCCGAGGCGGCCGTGCGCCAGCGCGTGCAGAAGCTGCTCGACCAGGGCGTCATGCAGATCGTCGCCGTCACCGACCCGCTCACCGTGGGCCTGCGGCGCCAGGCGATGGTCGGCATCAACGTCGAGGGCGACCTCGACCCGGTGGCCGACGCGCTGACCGCGATGGCCGAGTGCGAGTACGTCGTGATGACCGCGGGGTCGTTCGACCTGATGGTGGAGATCGTCTGCGAGGACGACGACCACCTGCTCGAAACGATCAACAAGAAGATCCGCACGCTCCCCGGCGTGCGATCAACCGAAAGCTTCGTTTACCTGAAGCTGAAGAAGCAGACCTACATGTGGGGAACTCGATAGCCCGTGAGCCAGGACCTCTCCAAGACCGCGTACGACCACCTGTGGATGCACTTCACCCGCATGTCCTCGTACGAGAACGCACCCGTCCCCACCATCGTGCGTGGTGAGGGCACCTACATCTTCGACGACAAGGGCAAGCGCTACCTCGACGGTCTCGCCGGACTGTTCGTGGTCAACGCCGGTCACGGCCGCAAGGAACTGGCCGAGGTCGCCTACCGCCAGGCCCAGGAGCTCGCCTTCTTCCCCGTGTGGTCCTACGCCCACCCGAAGGCCGTCGAGCTCGCCGAGCGCCTGGCGCAGTACGCCCCGGGCGACCTGAACAAGGTCTTCTTCACCACCGGCGGCGGCGAGGCCGTCGAGACCGCCTGGAAGCTCGCCAAGCAGTACTACAAGCTGCAGGGCAAGCCCACCAAGTACAAGGTCATCTCGCGTGCGGTGGCCTACCACGGCACCCCGCAGGGCGCCCTGTCCATCACCGGCCTGCCGGCCCTCAAGGCCCCCTTCGAGCCGCTGGTCCCCGGCGCGCACAAGGTGCCGAACACCAACATCTACCGCGCCCCGATCTACGGCGACGACCCCGAGGCGTTCGGCCGCTGGTGCGCCGACCAGATCGAGCAGCAGATCCTCTTCGAGGGCGCCGACACCGTCGCCGCCGTCTTCCTGGAGCCGGTGCAGAACGCCGGCGGCTGCTTCCCGCCGCCGCCCGGGTACTTCCAGCGGGTCCGCGAGATCTGCGACGAGTACGACGTGCTCCTCGTCTCCGACGAGACCATCTGCGCCTTCGGCCGCCTGGGCACGATGTTCGCCTGTGACAAGTTCGGCTACGTGCCCGACATGATCACCTGCGCCAAGGGCATGACCTCGGGCTACTCCCCGATCGGCGCCTGCATCATCTCGGACCGCCTCGCCGAGCCCTTCTACAAGGGCGACAACACCTTCCTGCACGGCTACACCTTCGGCGGGCACCCGGTGTCCTCCGCGGTGGCCATCGCCAACCTCGACATCTTCGACAAGGAGGGCCTCAACCAGCACGTGCTGGACAACGAGGGCGCCTTCCTCAAGACGCTGCAGAAGCTGCACGACCTGCCGATCGTCGGCGACGTCCGCGGCAACGGCTACTTCTACGGCATCGAGCTCGTCAAGGACAAGGACACCAAGGAGTCCTTCACGGACGAGGAGACCGAGCGCGTGCTCTACGGCTTCCTCTCCAAGGCGCTCTTCGAGAACGGCCTGTACTGCCGGGCCGACGACCGCGGCGACCCGGTCATCCAGCTGGCCCCGCCGCTCACCGCCGACCAGGGCACCTTCGACGAGATCGAGGGCATCCTGCGCACGGTGCTGACCGAGGCGTGGACCAAGCTCTGAGCGGCTTCCACCGGACCGGCACCGCTCTGTGAACAGTCTGAGGGTGCAGTAGTCCGATCACACGGCCCGGATCCTTCGTTCGAGTGAGAACGCGAGGGTCCGGGCCGTGTGCTGTCACCGTCCGGGCGGTTCATCTCTTTACATCGCAGTGGCGCCGGTGACCGATGCGGGCGCCGTTTCGTTCCCCCGGACGGAGGTGTACGCCATGGTGTCCCCACCGGACATCGCCCCGCCTGACAATGACGTCCTCTGGGCGAGTTCCCTGCACTACTCCCACAACGGTGCCCCCGGTCTCGCCGGGGTCTCCCTCGGCGTGCGCCAGGGCGAGATCCTGGCCCTGACCGGCCCCCGCGGCAGCGGCAAGACCACCCTGCTGCGCTGCCTCTCCGGGCAGCTGCGCCCCTCCGAGGGCGAGATCTTCTTCAACGGCGTCCCCGTGCACGCCCTGGGCGACCTGGCCCGGGAGCGGCTGCGCCGCGACCGCTTCGGCTGGATCGGCCCCGTGCCGCAGCTGCTGCCGGAGCTGAAGGTGTGGGAGAACGCGGCGCTGCCGCTGCTGCTCTCCGGCTCCTCCCACCGCGCCGCCAAGCAGGCGGCCTGCGCCTGGCTGGACCGGTTCGACATCGCGGGACTCGCCCGCAAGCGGCCCGCCGCCCTGACCCGCGCCGAGTGCCAGCGCGTGGCCCTGGCCCGGGCCCTGGTCACCGTGCCCTCGGTGATCTACGCCGACGAGCCGGCGGCCCCGCTGCACCGCGCCGAGGGCGCACTGCTGCTGCGGGCGCTGACCACCGCGGCCCGCTCCCACGAGATCACCGTGCTGCTGGCCACCGACGACGAGGCCACCGCCGCCGTCGCCGACCGGGCCGTGGCCCTGGTGGACGGCCGGCTCGCCTCCGCGGCTCCCGCCGCCCCGGCGCTCCCCGACACCCCGGAGGGCCAGGCCGCGTGCTCGCTCTCCGCCTAGCCCGCGGCTCCCGGCCCGTCGTCCAGGCCCGGCGCCTGCTCGTCGCCGCCGCCTCCGCCGGGACCGGCTTCCTGCTGCTGTGGGTGCTCGCCTCCGCCGTCGACCGGCCCGCCGGATCGTTCCCTCGCCTGCTGTGGGCGCTGATCCCGGTGGCCGTCACCGTCCACCTCGCCGTCACCGTGGCCCGTGCCGACCCCGCGACCCGGCCCCGCGAGGGGCTGGACGCCGCCGGGCTGGGACCCGTACGGCTCGGGATGGCCGCGGCGATCTCCACCGCCGTCGCCTGCGCCCTCGGCAGCGCCGTCGCCCTGGCCGTCTTCCTCCACCTGCGCGGGGACCTGTCCGGGCTGCCCTTCGACGGGGCCGGGGCCCGCCTGCTGCACGGGGACCAGCCGCTGCCGCTGGCGGCCGCCCTCACCCTGCTGGCGCTGGTCCCGCTGGCCGCCTCGGCCGCCACCGTGCTCGCGCTGCGCCCGCACCGGGCGCTGTCCCCGCAGGCCGCGCTGCCCTGGGGGATCACCCTCACCGCCTGCGGTTTCGCCGTCGAGGCGTACGGGGGCCGCGGGCTCGGGATGCTCGCCGGCTGGTCGCTGACCGCCGTCGGCCTCGCCCTCGCCGGTCCGGGCCTGGCCCACGCCGGCGGCAGCCTGCTCCAGGCGGTACGGCCGGGCGGGCTGCGGCTGCTGGCTGGGCGGGCCCTGCAGGAGCAGGCGCCCCGGATCGGCCCGGCGCTCGGTGTGCTGTGCTCGGTCGCGGCCGGCGCCCTGACCGCGCTCGCCCTGCGCGACCGGGGCGGGCTCCAGGTCCCGCTGGGGCCGCTGACCTGGCCGGCCGTGACCTTCGTCGCCCTGTGCGCCACCGCGACCCTTCTCACATCGGCGGTGGAGGGGCGCCGTGGCGGACCCTCCTGGCGGGAGGCCCTGCTCGACCTGGGCGCCCCCGCCAAGGTCCTGCGTACGGCGGCCGGTCTGCGGGCCACGGCCCTCGTCGCGGTGTGCCTCCCGCTCAGCTTCGGTGTGGCACAGCTGACGTCCCTGGCACTGACCCGCTGACCCGGACAGCCCTTAGGGTGGGCCGAATGGTCAACCCAGACATCGAGATCGAGACGCTCGCCGAATTCGACCAGGTCGCGGCGCGCGGCTCGCTCAGCGGCTACCGGATCCAGTCGGTCAACCTGCTGGAGCGGACCTTCGCCCTGCTGTCCGCCGACACCTCGGCGGCCGTGTTCCTCGGCTGCCCGATGGAGCCCGACGCGGCGGCGAAGGTCCGCGCCGACGGCGCGCTGGTCTTCCCGCCCGTCCCCGGTCTGCCCTTCGACCCGTACCGGGGCCTGCTGTACACGCCGGAGGAGCTGTTCACCGGCCTCCCCGGCGGGTACGAGGCCACCCCGGACGCCGAGGCGTACGCCTGGTTCCAGGAGACCAAGGCCGACGGCGACATCTACTCCTCGATGCTGCGCGCCCTGCACGACGACGCGATATCCGACGCCCTCGACGAGCACCTGGCCGGTGCCCGCGTGGTCGGCGTCATGGGCGGCCACGCCCTGTCCCGCGGCGGTACGGACTACCGGGGCGCGGCCGAGCTGGGCCGGACCCTGGCCCGCTCCGGGCTGACCGTCGCCACGGGCGGCGGCCCCGGCGCGATGGAGGCCGCCAACCTCGGCGCCTACCTGGCGCCCGCCCCCGACGAGGCCCTGCCCGAGGCCCTGGAGATGCTGGCCAAGGCCCCCTCCTTCACGCCGTCGGTGTCCGACTGGGCGACCGCGGCCTTCGCCGTACGGGAGCGCTGGCCCGCCGGCGGCGACTCGGTCGGCATCCCGACCTGGTTCTACGGGCACGAGCCGCCGAACGCCTTCGCCGGCCATGTCGCGAAGTACTTCGCGAACGCCGTCCGGGAGGACGGGCTGCTGGCCCGCTCCAACGCCGGTGTGGTCTTCCTGCCCGGCGCGGCCGGCACCGTGCAGGAGATCTTCGACAACGCGACCCCGAACTACTACGCCTCGCGCGGCGAGCCGACGCCGATGGTGCTGGTCGGGCGTACCCACTGGACCGAGCAGCTGCCGGCCTGGCCGCTGCTGCGGGCGCTGGCCCGCGGCCGGGACATGGAGTCGCGGATCGCGCTGGTGGACTCGGTGGACGAGGTCCCGGGCGCACTCGCCGCGATGAGCTGAGCCGCGCAGGCAACTTCCGGGCCGATTCCCACGTCTGGCAGAGGTACCGCACAACCTGCCAGACGTGAACGGAGCCCTCGGTGCTCATTGGCTTGCTGACCGCAGTCGCGGCGTCCATCTGCTACGGCACGGGCTCCGTGCTGCAAGCCGTCGGATCCCGCCGCGCCGCCCGGATGTCCCCGGCGGCCGCCGGGGTGACCGCGCACGGCGGACCGAATCTGTCGTCCACCGCGAAAGCGGCGATGACCTGGGAGTTCATCCTCGGCACCATCCTGGACTTCGTGGGCTTCGGGCTCGGCGCCCTGGCGGCCCGGCTCCTTCCGCTGTTCCTGTCCCAGACGGTGATCAGCGCCAACCTGGTGATCACCGCCGTGCTCAGCGTGAAGATGCTGGGCATCCGGCTGAGCCGCAAGGAGTGGGCCTCGATCGCCACGGTCTGCACCGCCCTGGTGCTGCTGGCGACGGCGGCGGGCCACGAGGGCGGCCACCACGCGCCGATGTCCACGCACTGGTGGCTGCTGGGCATCACCGTGCTGCTGATGGCGGGCGGCACGGTGGCCGTACGCCTCCTCGGCGGCGGGGCGGCGATCCTGGCGGGCCTGCTGTCGGGCCTGGGCTTCGGCGCCCTCGGCGTCGGCGTGCGCATCCTCGACGGCGTCGACCCCTTCGACCTGGGCACCCTGCTGGCCGACCCGGCCCTCTACGCCATCCTGGTGGCCGGTGTCGGCGGCATGTACCTGCACACCGTCGCCCTGCAGATCGGCTCGGTGAACGGGGCCACGGCGGCGCTGGTCGTCGGGGAGACCGTGCTGCCGGGGGCGATCGGCGTGCTCTGGCTCGGGGACGCCTCCCGGCCGGGGCTGGCCTGGCTCGCGGTCCTCGGCTTCGTGATGGCGGTCGCGGGCGCCGTGGCGGTGGCCTGGTACGGCAAGCACGAGGCGGCGGAGGAGGAGAGCGCCCCGGTGCCGCAGCCGGTCGGCTGACGGCCCGGCGGAGGGCCCGGCGGGCGGCCCCACCGGCGGCCCGCCGGGTGGCGTCACCCGGTCGGCCGCCCCCGGTGGTGGCTCCGCCCCCGCTGCCGCTTGCTGGAGCGGGGGAGAGAGTGAGGGGCCATGGAGCCCACGACCGACCGGCTCAAGACCCCGCGGGCCGCCGGCCTCGCGGGCGTCGCCTTCGCCCTGCTGCTCGCGGCGGCCATCGTGCTGCTGCGCATCGCCGTGCCCTCGGGCAGCGCCGACGAGACCATCGACCCGGACCGGCGCTGGGCCATCCAAGTGGCCCTGGAGATCGTGCCCTTCGCGGGCATCTTCTTCCTCTGGTTCATGGGCGCCCTGCGCGCGCACACCGGCCCGGCCGAGGACCGCTTCGTCGCCACCGTGTTCCTGGGCAGCGGCTTCGTCTTCGTCGCCACCCTGTTCGCCGCCGCGGCCGCCGCGGGCACCGTGCTGTCCGAGGCCACGCCCTCCGACTTCGGCCGCCACTACGCCTACACCCTCCTCGCGACGTACGCCATGCGGGTGGCGGCGGTGTTCGTCCTCGCCACCTCGACCATCGCCCGCATGCTCGGGGTCTTCCCCCGGTCGCTGGCCCTGCTGGGCACCCTGATCGGCCTGGTGCTGCTCGTCATCGGCTCCGGGGTGCCCTGGTCCGAACTGCTCTTCCCCTTCTGGGCGCTGGTCATCAGCCTGCACATCCTGCGGGGCCGCCGAGGCAACCCGCCGGCCGCCCCCGAAGCCCGCCCGGACCCCGCCTGACCCCGCCTGAGCTGGGGTGACGTACTCCGGCAGGCGGCCCCGGGGCCCCACGTGCATGCTGGTGACAGGGGAGGACCCGGGGGTGACGGGGAGGAACAGCCGAGGGAAAGGCAGATCCGTCATGAGGCTTGTCGTCGACCTCAACCGCTGCCAGGGATACGCCCAGTGCGCTTTCCTCGCTCCCGATGTCTTCGCCATGCACGGCGACGAATCGCTGCTCTACAACCCGCAGGCGCCCGCCGAGCAGCGCGAGGACGTCCTGCGCGCCGTGGCCGCCTGCCCGGTCCAGGCCATCCTCCTCGAACTCACCGACGAGGACATGGCGCACCTGCCGGCCGCCGCGGAGGCCGCGGCCGCCGCCGGCCCTGCCCCCGGAGGAACGCGGTGACCGCAGCCGGAACGCACGACGGAGCCCTGGAGCGCCTCAAGCGCGACGGCCGCATCGTCATCGTGGGCGCCTCGCTGGCCGGCCTGCGGGCCGCCGAGACCCTGCGCGACAAGGGCTTCGCCGGTTCGCTCACGCTGATCGGCGACGAGCCGTACGAGCCGTACGACCGGCCCCCGCTGTCCAAGCAGGTCCTGCTGGGCAACGCGGTCGCCGACCACACCGCGCTCCCCCGCCGCCGGGCCGTCGACGCCGAGTGGCGGCTCGGGGTGCCCGCCACGGGCCTGGACATGTCGGCCCGTACGGTCCGGCTGGGCGACGGCGAGGAGGTCCCGTACGACCGGCTGCTCATCGCCACCGGGGTGCGTGCCCGGCCCTGGCCGAACGAGGAGGAGGGCTCCCTGGAGGGGGTCTTCGTCCTCCGCACCCGCGACGACGCCGAAGGGCTCCAGCGGGCCCTGGCGGCGGGCCCGCGCCGGGTGCTCGTCATCGGCGCCGGATTCACCGGCTCCGAGATCGCCTCCGCCTGCCGGGAACGCGGCCTGGAGGTCACCGTCGCCGAACGCGGCGGGGCGCCCCTGGTCGGCGCGCTCGGCGGGGTCATCGGCGAGGTGGCCGCGGAGATGCACCGCGAGCACGGGGTCGACCTGCGCACCGGGGTCATGGTGACCTCCCTGGAGGGCGACCCCTCCGGGCGGGTGCGCGCCGCCCACCTCTCCGACGGCTCCACCGTCGAGGCGGAGGTGGTGGTCGTCTCGCTGGGCGCGCAGCGCAACACCGAATGGCTCGCCGGTTCGGGCCTGGGGGCCGGGCCGCGCGGCATCGCCTGCGACGCGGGCTGCCGGGCCTTCGACATCCGGGGCATCGTCACCGACGACATCTATGTGGCGGGTGACGTGGCACGTTCCCCGCACGCCCTGTTCGGCTACCAGTTTCTGTCGCTGGAGCACTGGGGCAACGCCGTGGCCCAGGCCGACACCGCCGCGCACAACATGCTCAGCGAGAGCGCCGACCGCCGACCCCACCTGTGGGTCCCGGCCTTCTGGTCCTCGCAGTTCGGTGTGAACATCAAATCGGTGGGGGTGCCGCCGATGGGGACGGAGATCCTCATCACCCAGGGCTCCCTGGGCGAGCGTCGGTTCGCGGCCGTGTACGGCTACCAGGGCCGGGTGATCGCGGCCGTCACCTTCGACAACTGCCGCTGGCTGCCCTTCTACGAGCAGCAGATCGAGAGCACCGCGCCCTTCCCGCCGCCCTTCTCCACGGTCGACCGCCGCCCCGAGGGCAACAAGCCGCGGCCGGCGGACTTCCCGGACCCCTCGGTCCCCACGCACGGCCCCACCATCACCCTCAGCGGCTACTCGCCGGCCGACCGGAAGATGACCTTCACCCCCGGACGATGACCTTTCACGAGGATCACGAGGATCACGAGGACCCGTCATGACCCAAGCCATCCTGCGGGAGATCATCGACTACGCGAACCGGGCGAATCCGTACCCGCTGTACGAGGAGCTGCGCAAGAACCCGGTGTCCCACGACGGGGACGGCCCGTACGTGATCAGTACGTACTACGAGATCCACAGCCTGCTGCACGATCCGCGGATCAGCTCCGACTCCCGCAACCTCAAGTCCAGCGGGGACGACCCCCTGAGCGGCCAGGACGAGGAGGCGGGAGCGGCGGCCCTGCCCCCGTCCTTCCTCAAGCTGGACCCGCCCGACCACGACCGCCTGCGGCGTATGACGAACCGGCCGTTCGGGCCGCCGCACGCCCCGCACCGGGTGCACGACATGCGCGAGGAGCTGGGGGGCCTGGTCTCCGGGCTGATCGACTCCATCGCCAAGGACGGGAACCTGGACCGGGTGGACCTGGTCGACCAGTTCGCGTACCCCTTCCCGGTCACGGTGATCTGCCGGCTGCTCGGGGTCCCCCGCGAGGACGAACCGCGCTTCCACGTCTGGGCGGAGACCCTGGCCGCCAGCCTGGACCCGGACCCGGACGCCGATCCCGCCGAGCGCGGCAAGGGCTCCATGGACGCCCGCATGGAGCTGGGCATGTACCTGGCCGGGCTGATCGAGGAGCGCCGCAAGAACCCGGGCGACGACATGCTGTCCCAACTCGCCACCGCGGACGGCCCGGACGGCGCGATGACGACCATGGAGGCGCTGAGCACCTCCGCGCTGCTGCTCATCGCGGGCCACGAGACCACCGTCAACCTCATCACCAACGGCATGCTGACGCTGCTGCGCCACCCGGACGTCCTGCGGCGGCTGCGCGAGAACCCGGACCTGGCGGTCCCGATCGTCGAGGAACTGCTGCGCTACGAGCCGCCCGTGCAGCTGCTGCCGCAGCGCACCACCCTGTCGGACGTGGAGATCGGCGGGGTCACCATCCCCAAGGGCGCCTCGCTGTGGCTGATGCTGGCCTCCGGCAACCGCGACCCGAAGCGGTTCGAGAACCCGGACCGCTTCGACCCCGACCGCCCGGACATCCAGCACCTCGGCCTCGGCAGCGGTATCCACAGCTGCTTCGGCGCCCCGCTGGCCCGGCAGGAGGCCCAGCTGGCCCTGAGCGAACTGGCCCGCCGGCTGGAGAACCCCCGCCTGCTGGAGGACCCGCCGACCTACCGCCAGAACGCCGTCCTCCGCGGCCCCCGCCACCTCCCGATCGCCTGCGACGGCATCCGGCCCTAGACCGCCTCTTCCGGTTCCTCGGGCAGGAGGACCACCTCGGCCGGGGCGAAGGTCACCGCGACCTCCTCGCCCTCGGCCGGGGCCCCGGCCAGCGGGCACTCCGCCTCCAGCGGTGGCCCCGTACGCGGGCGCAGCCGGAGGGTGACGTGCGTACCGCGGAAGGTACGGGACTCCACCGCGCAGCGCAGGCCGTCCGGGCCGGGCACCACCCCGGCCGGGCGGACCAGCAGCCGCTGCTCGCCCTGCGGTGATCCGGCGGGAACGGGGATCTTGCCCCAGGCGGTCACCGCCCACGGGCCCGAGACCGTCGCCGGGACCACGTTCTCGAAGCCGAGGAAGCGGGCGACGAACTCCGAGGCGGGCCGCTGCCACACCTCCAGCGGGGTCCCGGCCTGGGCGATCCGGCCGTCCCGCATCACCACCACCCGGTCCGCCAGGGCGAACGCCTCCCCCTGGTCGTGCGTGACGGCCAGCACGGTGGTGCCCAGCCGCGAGAACAGGCCGCGCAGCTCCACCACGAGCCGTTCGCGCAGGCCCCGGTCCAGCTGGCCGAGCGGTTCGTCCAGCATCAGCAGCCGCGGCGAGGGGGCCAGCGCGCGGGCCAGGGCCACCCGCTGCTGCTCGCCGCCCGAGAGGGAGGCCACGGCCCGGCCCTGGGCGCCGGGCAGCCCGACCAGCTCCAGCAGTTCCGCGACCCGGGCGGCGGAGGCGGCCCGCCCGTCGCCGCGCATCCGCAGGCCGAAGGAGACGTTCGCGCCGACGTCGCGGTGCGGGAAGAGCTGGTGGTCCTGGAACATCAGGCCCACGCCCCGCCGGTGCACGGGTACGGCGGCCTGGTCGGCGCCGCCGAGCAGCACCCGGCCCCCGGAGACCTCCTGGAGGCCCGCGACCACCCGCAGCAGGGTGGACTTGCCGCTTCCGCTCGGGCCCAGGACACACACGATCTCGTGCTCGGCGACCGCGAGGTCCACCCGGTCCAGGGCGGGCCCGGCCGCGCTCCCGCCGAAGCGGACCGAGACCCCTTCCAGGCGCAGCAGGCTCATCAGAACTCCCCGGAGGTGTTGTCGGGTCGCAGTCGCTCCAGCACCAGCAGGGACACCGCGCACACCAGCATCAGAATCGTGCTCAGGGCCATCGCCTGCCCGTAGTTCAGCTCGCCGGCCCGCCCCAGCAGCCGCGCCACGGCCACCGGGAGCGTCGGCCGGTCCGGCCGCGCGATGAAGACGGTCGCGCCGAACTCCCCGAGGGAGACGGCGAAGGCGAACCCGGCCGCGATCAGCAGCGCCCGCCGCACCAGCGGCAGGTCCACCTCCCGCCAGGCCCGCAGCGGCGAGGCACCGAGCACGGCGGCGGCCTCCCGGAGGCGGCCGTCGACGGCGCGCAGGACCGGCAGCATGGTCCGTACGACGAAGGGCACCCCCACCAGCGCCTGCGCCAGCGGCACCAGGATCCACGAGGTCCGCAGATCCAGCGGCGGCTCGTCCAGGGTGATGAGGAAGCCGAAGCCCACGGTGACGGCGGACACCCCGAGCGGCAGCATCAGCAGCGCGTCGAAACCGCGGGTGAAGGCCCCGCCGCGGCGGGTGAGGGCGGCGGCCGCGAGCCCGCCGACGAACAGGGCGATCCCGGTCGCGGCCAGCGCGTACTGCAGGGAGTTCCCGATCGCCTCCAGCGGCGGCACCAGGAAGGTCCCGCCCCCGGCGCCCGCTTCGCCCAGCGCCCGGTAGAAGCCGAAGCCGTAGCCGCCGGGGGCGTCGAGGGAGCGCTCGACGAGCACGCCCAGCGGCAGCACGATCAGCAGCGCGACGGTCAGCAGCACCCCGCCGAGCAGGCTGCGCTGCGCCCAGCCGCGCGGCGGGTGCGTGGTGCGGCCGGGGTCCACCAGCCGCAGCGCGGTCTCCCGGCGGCGCACGGTCCAGGCGTGCACGGCGAGGATCGAGCCGATCGCGGCGAACTGCACCATCGTCAGCACGGCGGCGGTCGGCAGGTCCAGCAGCTGCGCGGTCTGCCGGTAGACCTCCACCTCCAGGGTGGAGTAGGCGGGCCCGCCGAGGATGAGCACGACGCCGAAGGAGCTGAAGGTGAACAGGAAGACCATCAGCGAGGCGGCGGCCACCACGGGCGCCAGCGCCGGCAGGGTCACCCGCCGCCAGGCCGTGAAGCGCCCGGCGCCGAGGACCCGGGCGGCCTCCTCCTGGCGCGGGTCGAGCTGGGCCCACAGCCCGCCGACCGTGCGCACGACGACGGCGTAGTTGAAGAAGACGTGCGCGAGGAGGATGGCCCACACGGTGGTGTCGAGCCGGACCCCGAGCGTTTCGTCCAGCAGCCCGCCACGCCCCAGCAGGGCGAGGAAGGCCGAGCCGACCACCACGGTCGGCAGCACGAAGGGCACGGTCACCACGGCTCGCAGCAGCTGCTTGCCGGGGAACTCGAAGCGCGCGAAGACATAGGCGCCGGGCAGCGCGATCACCAGGGTGAGCACGGTGGACACGAGCGCCTGCCAGGTGGTGAACCAGAGCACGCCGGCGATGTCCGGCCGGCCCAGCACCTCGCCGAAGCGGCCGAACTGCCATCCGTCGTCGGTCCTGAGGCCCCGGCCCACGATCGCGGTGACCGGGTAGGCGAAGAACAGGCCGAAGAAGGCCAGCGGCAGGGCCATCAGGGCCAGCCGTACGAGCGCCGCCCGCGGTCCCCCGGCCGCGGACGGGACGGGGCCCGGCGCGGCGCCCCCCGACGCCGCACCCGTGCCCCTGCCTGCGGTGCCGCCTACTTCACGACGGTCGAGGTCCACGCCTTGACCCACTGCTCACGGTTCTTGGCGATGTTCTCCGGAGTGACGTTCTCCGGCTTGTCGATCACCACGCCGTGCTTGGTGAACAGCTCCGGCAGCGCGGCGTCCTTGGTCACCGGGTTCACGAACATCTGGAGCGGCATGTCCTCCTGGAACTTCTTGCTGATCAGGAAGTCCAGCAGCGCCTTGCCGCCCGCCTCGTTCTTCGCGCCCTTGAGCAGGCCCGCGAACTCGGTCTGGCGGAAGCAGGTGCCGGTGGAGACGCCCGTGGGCGCCTCGGCCGGCTGGGGCTCCCCGTACAGCACCTCGACCGGGGGGCTGGAGGCGTAGGAGACGACCAGCGGGCGGTCGCCCTTGGCCTTCTTGCCGCCCGCGGAGCCGGAGAAGCGCTCGTTGTACGCCTGCTCCCAGCCGTCGACGACCTCGACGCCGTTGGCCTTGAGCTTGGCCCAGTAGTCCTTCCAGCCGTCCTCGCCGTACTTGCCGACGGAGGCGAGCAGGAAGCCGAGGCCGGGCGAGGAGGTCGCGGCGTTCTCGGTGACCAGCAGGTTCTTGTACTCGGGCTTGATCAGGTCGTCCAGCGTCTGCGGCGGGGCGAGCTTCTTGTCGGCGAAGTACGCCTTGTCGTAGTTGACGCAGATGTCGCCGGAGTCGACGGGGGTGACCCGGTGCTCCTTGTCGAGCACGTACTCGGGCTTCACCCCGTCCAGGCCCTTGGCCTCGTACGGGGTGAAGATCCCGTTGTCGAGGGCGCGGGAGAGCAGGGTGTTGTCCACGCCGAAGAAGACGTCGCCGCGGGGCGAGCCCTTGGTCAGGATCTCCTGGTTGAGCGCGGTGCCCGCGTCCCCGGACTTGAGGACCTTGACGGTGTAGCCGCTCTCCCTCTCGAACTCCTTGAGGACCGTGTCGGTCACGTTGAAGGAGTCGTGGGAGACGAGGGTGACGGTGGTGGACTTCGGGGCGTCGCTCGCGCCCGCGCCCTTGTCCTTGGTGTCGCCGCCGCCGCAGGCGCCGAGCGTGGTGACGCCCAGCGCGGCCGCGAGCGTGGCGCCCGCGATCTTCCTGGTGGTGCTCACTGGTGAATTCCTCCTGGGATGTCCAGGAGAAGACGCGGCCCTGGCCGGCGCTCTCTCGGAGCGGACGCCGGGCAGGGCGCAACAGCTTGAGTGGTGACCGAACTTCCTACCCCGAATGACCGGGGCGAGGTTCAGAGGGTCTGCGGATGACGGATACCGCACTCTCAGCGCTGTGGCGCTCCCCTGTCGGAATATGAAATTGGTTCGGCCACAGGGTACCCCGTGGCCGAATCGCTTCGAACAGAATCGGAACCTAGCGCTCCGAAGCGGCCAGCTGGCCGCACGCGCCGTCGATCTCCTGCCCGCGGGTGTCCCGTACGGTCACGGGCACGCCGTGCCGGGCGATCGCCTCGACGAACGCCTTCTCGTCCTCGGGCCGCGAGGCGGTCCACTTGGAGCCGGGCGTCGGGTTCAGCGGGATCAGGTTGACGTGCACCCGCTTGCCCTTGAGCAGGCGGCCGAGGAGGTCGCCGCGCCACGCCTGGTCGTTGATGTCGCGGATCAGGGCGTACTCGATGGAGATCCGGCGGCCGGACTTCTCGGCGTACTCCCAGGCCGCGTCCAGGACCTCGCGGACGTTCCAGCGGGTGTTCACCGGGACCAGGGTGTCGCGCAGCTCGTCGTCGGGCGCGTGCAGCGAGACGGCCAGCCGGCACTTGAAGCCCTCGTCGGCGAAGCGCAGCATGGCCGGGACCAGGCCCACCGTGGAGACGGTGATCCCGCGCTGGGACAGGCCCAGGCCGTCGGGCTCCGGGTCGGTCAGGCGGCGGATGGCGCCGACGACGCGGTTGTAGTTGGCCAGCGGCTCGCCCATGCCCATGAAGACGATGTTCGACAGCCGCGCCGGGCCGCCGGGGACCTCGCCGTCGCGCAGGGCGCGCATGCCGTCGACGATCTGGTGCACGATCTCGGCGGTGGACAGGTTGCGGTCCAGACCCGCCTGGCCGGTGGCGCAGAACGGGCAGTTCATTCCGCAGCCGGCCTGCGAGGAGATGCACATGGTGACCCGGTCGGGGTAGCGCATCAGCACGGACTCGACCAGCGTGCCGTCGTGCAGCTTCCACAGGGTCTTGCGGGTGGTGTCGTCGTCGCAGGAGATGTGCCGGACGACGTTCATCAGCTCGGGCAGCAGCTCCTGCTGGAGCTTGCTGCGGGAGCCCGCGGGGATGTCCGTCCACTCCGCCGGGTCGTGCGCGTAGCGGGCGAAGTAGTGCTGGGAGAGCTGCTTGGCCCGGAAGGGCTTCTCACCGATCGCGGCGACCGCCTCGCGGCGCTCGGCCGGGGTCATGTCGGCGAGGTGCCGGGGCGGCTTCTTCACCCCGCGGGGAGCGACGAAGGTGAGCTCACCCGGAGCGGGACGGGGGGCCATGCGGTACTCCTCAGTACGACGAGGTGGGGGTCACCCCGCGCGTCGCAGGGCCGGTCCGCGGCGCGGCCGCTGGACGGAAAGGGCGCGCCGCATCACGCGGCGCGCCCTCCAGGATAACCCGACCCGCTCCCGTCGGCCGGTGCCGCCGGAACCGGCCGCCCGGCTCAGCCGGTGCCGACGAAGGCCGCCAGCAGCAGCCACACCACCGGGGCGGTGGGCAGCAGCGAGTCCAGCCGGTCCATGATGCCGCCGTGCCCCGGCAGCAGGGTGCCCATGTCCTTGATGCCCAGGTCCCGCTTGATCATCGATTCGCCCAGGTCGCCCAGCGTGGCGGAGACCGCGACCGCCAGGCCGAGCAGCAGGCCCTGCCACCAGGCGCCGCCGTCGATCAGGAACTCCATGCAGAGCGCGCCGGCCACCATGGCGAAGGCCACCGCGCCGAACAGTCCCTCGCGGGTCTTCCCGGGGCTGATGCGCGGCGCGAGCTTGGTCTTGCCGAAGCGCCAGCCCACCGCGTAGGCCCCGGTGTCGCTGACCACGGTCAGCAGCAGGAAGGTGATCACGCGCTGTGGGCCGTCGTCCGGCGTCAGCAGCATCGCGACGAAGGTGGCCAGGAAGGGCACGTAGAACGCGGCGAAGGCGCCGGCCGTGACGTCCTTGAGGTAGTCCTCGGGCGGCTCGGTCATCCGCCAGACCAGCACCGCCAGCACGGTCAGGGCCATGGCGATCCAGGCGCCCTCGGCCCCGCGGACGTACCCGGCGATGACCATGGCGGCGCCGCCGACCGCGAGCGGGACCAGCGGGGCCTTGATGCCCTTCTTCTCCTGGAGCCGGGAGGTCAGCTCCCAGAGGCCGACGACCACCGCGACCACGACCACCCCGACGAAGACCGCCTTGACGATCAGCAGCGAGGCGAAGATCACCGCACCGAGACCGACACCGACCCCTATCGCGGCCCGCAGGTCCCGTCCCGCGCGCTTCTTCGGCGGCGGAGGCGAGGAGTCCTGCGGCTGCTGGGCATGCGGGGGCGGGGGGCTGGGCATGGGCTCCTGCGGCGGCGTATCGGCGCGGAAGAGGGAGCCGCCGTCCGAGGCGGCCCCCCGATCGCGTGCTTCCCGGTCGTCGAAGTCACGGCCGGCGGCATCGGGCACGAAGTGCATGGGCCGAGTGTGAGGGCCCACCTGCGCATCGTATGCGGGACCCGCCGGAACCGGCTCCGGCTGCCAGGAAGAGTCGTTCATCAGACTTCGAGGAGCTCGGCTTCCTTGTGCTTGAGGAGCTCGTCCACCTGCGCGACGTACTTCGCGGTGGTGTCGTCGAGCTCCTTCTCCGCGCGGCGGACCTCGTCCTCGCCGGCCTCCTTGTCCTTGACCAGCTTGTCGAGGGCGTCCTTGGCCTTGCGGCGCACGGAACGGATGGAGACCTTGGAGTCCTCGGCCTTGTTCTTGGCGACCTTGATGTACTCCTTGCGACGCTCACCCGTCAGCTCGGGGAAGGTCACCCGGATGATCCGGCCGTCGTTGCTCGGGTTGACCCCGAGGTCGGAGTCGCGGATGGCCTGCTCGATGTTGCGCAGCGCGGACGCGTCGAACGGCGTCACGATGGCCATGCGCGGCTCGGGGACCGCGAAGGAGGCGAGCTGGTTGATGGGCGTGATGGCGCCGTAGTAGTCCGCCACGATCTTGTTGAACATCGCGGGGTGCGCACGGCCGGTGCGGATCGCGGCGAAGTCCTCCTTCGCGACGACGACGGCCTTCTCCATCTTCTCCTCGGCCTCGAGGAGGATTTCTTCGATCACCACGTGCTCCTGCATGTCTTGAATGGATGGTTCAGGCGGGCGGGCCGGTCCGGGCTCCGGTCCGGCGGCGGACCGCTCAGGCCCGGGTTTCCTCGTCGCTGACGAGCGTGCCGATCTTCTCACCCTTGACGGCGCGCGCGATATTGCCCTCGGCCAGCAGCTCGAAGACGAGGATCGGCAGCTTGTTGTCCCGGCAGAGGGTGATCGCGGTCGCGTCCGCGACCTTGAGGTCGCGGGACAGGACCTCGCCGTACTCCAGCGCGTCGAACTTCACCGCGTCGGGGTTCTTCTTGGGGTCGGAGTCGTAGACCCCGTCGACACCGTTCTTGCCCATGAGCAGGGCCTCGGCGTCGATCTCCAGGGCGCGCTGGGCGGCCGTGGTGTCGGTGGAGAAGTAGGGCATGCCCATGCCCGCGCCGAAGATGACCACGCGGCCCTTCTCCAGGTGGCGCACGGCACGCAGCGGGATGTACGGCTCCGCGACCTGGCCCATGGTGATGGCGGTCTGCACGCGGGAGTCGATGCCCTCCTTCTCCAGGAAGTCCTGGAGGGCGAGGCAGTTCATGACCGTACCGAGCATGCCCATGTAGTCGGACCGGGCCCGGTCCATGCCGCGCTGCTGGAGTTCGGCACCGCGGAAGAAGTTGCCGCCGCCGATCACGACGGCGATCTCCGCGCCGTCGCGGACCACCGCGGCGATCTCGCGCGCGATGGCGTGGACGACGTCGGGGTCGACGCCCAGTCCTCCGCCACCGGAGAAGGCTTCGCCCGACAGCTTCAGCATGAAGCGGCGGCCCTTCTTGAACTGGTCGCTCTTGTCGTCGGATGCGGTGTGGGGGTCCACGCCCTGATTCATGGAGATCTCCTCGTGCACATACGAAGAAGGCCATTGCCGGTGGGTCCTCGCGGTTCCCTCTACGGCAATGGCCTCCTCGTCAGATCTGCGGTCGCCTCGCGCAAGCGCGGACGACTGCTTCAGACCCTACCGGGGTCCGGTGTCCGTCGCGTACGGACGGACTCAGATGCCGACCTTGATGCGGGTGAAGCGCTTCAGGGTGACACCGGCCTCGTCCAGGACCTTCTGGACGGACTTCTTGTTGTCCAGGGCGTACGCCTGGCCGAGCAGCGTGGCGTCCTTGAAGAAGCCGTTGACGCGACCCTCGACGATCTTGGCGATGGCAGCCTCGGGCTTGCCCTCCGCGCGGGTGACCTCTTCGGCGATGCGGCGCTCGGACTCGACCTTCTCGGCCGGGACGTCCTCGGCGGACAGCCACTGCGGGGCGAACGCGGCGATGTGCTGCGCGACGCCGCGGGCGACCTCGGCGTTCTCCTTGTCGAGCTCGACCAGGACGCCGATCTGGAACGGCAGGTCGGGCATCGTGCGGTGCATGTACGCGGTCACGTAGCCGCCGGTGAACTGCGCGAAGCGGTCCAGGACGATCTTCTCGCCGAGGTTGGCGTTGGCCTCGTCGACGAAGGCGGTGACGGTCTGGCCGGGCTTGATCTCGGACGCGAGCAGCGCCTCGATGTCGGCCGGCGAGGTGGCGGCGACGTGCGCGGCCAGCTCGTTGGCGACGGCCAGGAACTTCTCGCCCTTGGCGACGAAGTCGGTCTCGCACTTGAGCTCGACGATGACACCGGAGGTGTTGTCGTCGGCGATCAGGGAGACAACGGCACCGTTCTCGGCGGAACGGCCCTCGCGCTTGGCGACGCCCTTCTGACCCTTGATACGGAGGGCTTCCTGGGCCTTGTCGACGTCACCGTCGGCGTCCACGAGCGCGTTCTTGCAGTCCAGCATGCCGGCGCCGGTGAGCTCGCGGAGCTTCTTGACGTCAGCGGCGGTGTAGTTCGCCATGAGTCTGTGATTCTCTCTCGAAGTCGTAGATCTACGGGTGAACGGCGGAGGCGCCGCGCGCTGGGCGCGGCTCCCCCGCCGTCATCGTCCGTGCTGTGAGTGCCCGGCGCGTGAACGCCGGGCTCCCTCAGTGGGTCAGCCCTGCTCGGCGGCCGGGGCCTCGGTGGCCTCCGCGGCCGGAGCCTCGGCGGCCGGAGCCTCGGTGGCCTCCGCGGCCGGAGCCTCGGCGGCGGCCGGGGCCTCAGCGGCGTCGTCGGCCTTCTTGTCACCCTCGAGCAGGTCGCGCTCCCACTCGGCGAGCGGCTCGGCGGCGGCCTTCTCGCCCGGCTTCGAGTCGCCGGTCGCGGCGCCGGAGCGGGCGATGAGGCCCTCAGCGACGGCGTCGGCGATCACGCGGGTGAGCAGGGTGACGGAGCGGATCGCGTCGTCGTTGCCCGGGATCTTGTAGTCGACCTCGTCGGGGTCGCAGTTGGTGTCGAGGATCGCGACGACCGGGATGTGGAGCTTGCGCGCCTCACCGACGGCGATGTGCTCCTTCTTGGTGTCGACGATCCAGACGGCGCTGGGGACCTTCGACATCTCGCGGATACCACCGAGGGTCTTCTCCAGCTTGGCCTTCTCGCGGGAGAGGACCAGGAGCTCCTTCTTGGTGAGACCCGAGGCGGCGACGTCCTCGAAGTCGATCGCCTCAAGCTCCTTCAGACGCTGGAGGCGCTTGTAGACGGTGGAGAAGTTGGTGAGCATGCCGCCGAGCCAGCGCTGGTTGACGTACGGCATACCGACGCGCGTCGCCTGCTCGGCGATGGCCTCCTGGGCCTGCTTCTTGGTACCGACGAACATGATGGAGCCACCGTGCGCGACGGTCTCCTTCACGAACTCGTAGGCGCGGTCGATGTACGACAGCGACTGGAGCAGGTCGATGATGTAGATGCCGTTGCGCTCCGTGAAGATGAAGCGCTTCATCTTCGGGTTCCAACGGCGGGTCTGGTGACCGAAGTGGACGCCGCTTTCCAGCAGCTCCCGCATCGTGACGACGGCCATGGCCATCTCCTTGGTTTCTCGGTTTGGTTCCTGACGCCCCACCGCGCCCTGCCCCCTGAGAGGGGACCGAGAGACGCTGTCACCAGGCCGTTTCGGGCTGGCGCCGGGGCGTGCGAAGTCGACCCGGTGACCCGGATCGCCACAAGAAGTGTACGGGACCCGGCGGTATGCCGGGTGACGCCGTTGTCCACAGGCGGCGGACTGTCCACAGGCCGCCGCGCCGGGCCGGGGCGGGCGGGACCCTGGGGCCATGACGACACTGCTGCTCAGCCTGCTTCTGACCCTGCTCCCGGTGGCGGCGGCGGTACCGCCACGGCCCGTGGTCCGGCCGCTGCCCGCGCCGCTGTCGGTGGCCCGCTGGTGGGATCCGCCGCCGACGCCGTACGCGGCCGGCCACCGCGGGGTGGACCTCGCGGCCCCGGTGGGCGCGGAGCTGCGGGCCGTCGCCGCGGGCCGGGTGCACCACGCGGGGCAGGTCGCGGGCCGCGGGGTGCTGTCGCTGGCCCTGCCGGGCGGACTGCGCACCACCTACGAGCCGGTACGCCCGCTGGTCGCGGAGGGCGAGCGGGTCGAGGCGGGGCAGGTGGTGGCGGTGCTCACGGCGGGCTCGCACTGCCCGGAGCCCTGCCTGCACTGGGGCCTGCTGGCGGGCGAGACCTACCTCAACCCGCTCGGCCTGCTGGCCCGCCCCACACCGCGCCTGCTGCCCGCGGAGCCCCAGGGCCCCGCCGGGTGACGTGTCAGCCCTGGCGGCTGACGCCGCGCAGGGCCATGGCGACGGCGGTCTCGGTCACCACGTCCGGGTCCTCGGCGGCGCCCAGCTCGATCCGCCGGGCCGCGGCGTCGACCACGCCCTGGAGGAGCATGGCGGACAGCCTCGGCTCGGGCTGGCCAAGGGCGCCGAGGGCTTCGACGATCATCGCCACGAGCCCGCCGTGGGCGGCCCGGATCTTCTCGCGGGCGCCCGCGTCGAGCTCGCTCGCGGAGATGGCCACCACCGCGCGGTGGCGGCGGTCCCCCACCAGTCCCAGCTGGCTGCGGACGTACGCCTCGATCTTGGCCTCGGGCGACTCCTCCCGCGCCATCGCCGCCTCGATCTCGGCGGCCCAGACGGGGAAGTCCACGGCGCACAGCTCTTCGACCACGGCCGCGCGGGACCGGAAGTACTCGTACACGGAGGACCGGGCGAGGCCGGTCCGCTCCGCCAGGGCGGGGAAGGTCAGCGCTTCCGTCCCGCCTTCGGACAGCAGGGTGCGCGCGGCGTCCAAGAGGGCGCCGCGCTGCATCGACCGGTGCTCGGCCACGGAGGCCGCTCGAATCCTGGGCACCCTTCCACTCTACGGAGGGGGTGCAAGCTCACCGCCCCACATCTGCCAACTTTGCGCGGAGTTGCAGAACGGACTTGGTGTGGATCTGGCTGACGCGGCTCTCGGTGACGCCCAGTACATTGCCGATCTCGGCGAGGGTCAGGCCCTCGTAGTAGTAGAGCGTGACCACGGTCTTCTCCCGTTCGGGCAGGGTGTTGACCGCCCGGGCCAGCAGCCGGCGCAGCTCGCGGTCCTCCGCGACCTCCACCGGGTCGTCGGCGGCGGTGTCCTCCAGGGTGTCCATCAGCGAGAGCCGGTCGCCGCCCTCACCGCCGACGTGGAGCAGTTCCTCCAGGGCCACCACGTTCGCCAGCGACAGCTGGCTGAACACGGCGTGCAGGTCCTCGACGCCGATCCCCATCTCCGCCGCGACCTCGCTCTCGGTCGGGGTGCGCCGCAGCTGGGCCTCCAGCGTGGCGTACGCCCGCTCCACGGCGCGGGCCTTCTGGCGGACCGAGCGGGGGATCCAGTCCAGCGCCCGCAGCTCGTCGATCATGGCGCCGCGGATCCGGGTGATCGCGTAGGTCTCGAACTTGATCGAGCGGTCGATGTCGAACTTCTCGATGGCGTCGATCAGGCCGAAGACCCCGGAGGAGACGAAGTCCGCCTGCTCCACATTGGGCGGCAGGCCCACGCTGACGCGGCCGGCCACGTACTTGACCAGCGGCGAGTAGTGCAGGATCAGCTGCTCCCGCAGCCTTCCGTCACCGGAATCCTTGTACGAGCGCCACAGCACCTCCAGGGACGAGGGCGCGGTGGGCCGCACGCCGCCGCGGGCAGCGGGGGGCACGGCGGCGCGGTCGGACCCTGAGGTGTGTGGGGGCATGCTTCGCCTTTGCCGGAGCGGGATTCCTTGGGAGCGTAGCGTGACGAGAGTGTCGCGGTGCGCGAAGAGTACGGGATGGCGCGGGGGCCGAGGGGCGCCCCGCGCGGCGCGGGCGACCCGGGACCGGCGCCTCGCGCCCGGTCCCGGCGACCGCCACCGGCAGCACCGCGTCTCTCATCGGCTTCACTCTTTCACCGGAACTCCCCAGGTCAACGACCGCCTCGCCGGACGGTTCCGCTTTCCGCCCCGCCGTCCTCCTTTCCTGGGCCCAACCGCCAGGCGTCGCCCTGCCGTTCGACGAACCCCAGAGAGTGAAGTTCGTACAGTCTGCCGATGACTTCATCGGTGCCGGTGCCGCAGGCACGTGCCAGCTCCCCCGCCGACACCGGGCCCGCGGCCGGTACGGCTTCGAGCACGCGGGCGGTCCCGGGCTCCAGCAGGTCCCGCGCGCACACCGGCCCGCGCCGCTCGGGGGCCAGCTCCCCGATGGCACCCACCAGTTCGACCACCTCGTCCGCGTCGGTGACGAGCACGGCCTCGCCCCGCAGCAGTTCGTGCACCCCGCCCGAGAGCCCGCTGGTGGCGGGACCGGGGACGCCCATCGTGAAGCGCCCGAGGCGCTGGGCCCGCCGGGCGGTGACCAGCGAGCCGCTGCGGTGCGCGGCCTCCACGACGACCGTCCCGCGGGTGAGGGCGGCGATGACCCGGTTGCGCAGCACGAACCGGCTCGGCGTGGGATGGCTGCCCGGCGGCAACTCGCCCAGGACCAGGCCCTGTGCGGCGATCCGGCGCAGCAGCCCGGCGTGGCCGCGCGGGTAGGCGACGTCCACCCCGCAGGCGAGCACGGCCACCGTGGCTCCGCCGGAGGCGAGGGCCCCGCGGTGCGCGGCCCCGTCGATCCCGAAGGCGGCACCGGAGACCACCACCCAGCCGCGCTCGGCGAGCCCGGCGGCGAGGGTCTGCGCCATGTGCGCGCCGTACGGGGTGCAGGCCCGGGCGCCCACCACGGCCACCGAACCCAGCGCCCAGCGGCGCAGGTCCGGCCGGCCGCGCAGCCACAGCCCGACGGGCCGTTCGTCGCCGAGGTCGTCGAGCTGGGTCGGCCACTCCGGCGAGCCCGGGCAGACGAAGCGGCCTCCCACCGCGGCGGCCACCGCCAGGTCCCGGCGCGGATCCGCCAGCGCGGCCCGCCCCCGGTAGCCATCGAGCCGCTCCGGCTTCACCCCGGGCGGGCTCTCCCAGACGGCCCGACGGTCGGTCAGCAGCCGTATCAGCCCGGCAGCCCCGTGCTCCCGCAGCCATCGCCCGCCATGCGGATCGCCCGGCTCCAGGACCCGGGTCAGCGCGGCCCGCGCCAGCAGCTCCTCGTCCTCCTCGCCGGTGCCGGTCATGTCCCCACCCCCGGCACCGCCATCGCCCCGCGGGCGATCCCGGTCCTCAACTCCAGCGCCACGGCCACGTCCAGGGCCTCGGGCCGGTCCCTCCCCCGCAGGTCGGCCACGGTCCAGGCGACCCGCAGCACCCGGTCCAGGCCGCGCGCGGTCAGCAGCCCCCGCTCCAGCTCCCGCTCGGCCGGGGCCAGCGCCCCGGGTGCGGCCTGCCAACGGGTCCTCAGTTCCTGTCCGGGCACTTCGGAGTTGAGCCGCCACGGGGTGCCGGCGAACCGGGCCCCGGCGCGTTCCCTGGCCTCCCGCACCCGGTGGGCCACGGCGGCCGTGGGCTCGCCCCGGCCGCCCCGCCCGAGCAGGTCGCTGCGGGTCACGGGCTCCACCCCCACCCGCAGGTCGACCCGGTCGAGCAGCGGCCCGGACAGCCGCGCCTGGTAGCGGCGGATCACGGAGGGCGGGCACTCGCAGCCGGTGCCGAGCAGCGTGTGCCGCCCGCACGGGCAGGGGTTCGCCGCGAGCACCATCAGGAACCGCGCGGGCAGCCGCACCACCCCGGCGGCGCGGGCGACCACCACATGCCCCGACTCCAGCGGCTGGCGCAGGGCGTCCAGGGCCCGGCTGTGGAACTCGGCGGCCTCGTCCAGGAAGAGAATTCCGCGGTGTGCGAGGGAGACCGCCCCGGGCCGGGGGATCCCGCTCCCGCCGCCCACCAGGGACTGCATGGTCGCGGAGTGGTGCGGTGCGCAGTAGGGCGGCCGGGAGACCAGCGGCTCCCCCGGCGGCAGGATCCCCGCGACGGAGTGCACGGCCGTGACCTCCACGGAGTCCTGGCGGCTGAGCGGCGGCAGGATCCACGGCAGCCGCTCGGCCAGCATCGTCTTGCCCGCACCCGGTGGCCCGCTGAGGAAGAGGTGGTGCCCTCCGGCGGCGGCCACCTCCAGGGCGCGGCGCGCCGTGTGCTGCCCGGCCACGTCCGCGAGGTCGGGGAAGTCCGCCCCCTCCCCGCCGCCCCGGCCCGGCGCGAGCCCGGTTCCCAGCCCGGCCCCGGGCACCAGCAGCCCGGCGAGCATGGGATCGGGGCGGCCCGGCGGTTCGCCCGGCTCCTCCTCGGGGACGGGCCCGTCGGTGAGGACGGCGATCAGCTGGCGCAGGCTGCGGACGCCGAGCACGGCCACTTCGGGCACCAGCGCGGCCTCGGCGGCGCACTGCTGCGGGACGACCACCTGCCGGTAGCCGGCCTCGGCCGCGGCGAGGACCGCCGGGAGGATCCCCCGGACCGGGCGGACCCGGCCGTCCAGCCCCAGTTCCCCGATGAGCACGAGGTCGGCGATGGCCGCCGGGTCGACCACCTCGGCCGCCCCCAGCACAGCTGCGGCGACAGCGAGATCGAAGCCGGCGCCGGACTTCGGTACGGAGGCGGGGCTGAGCCCCACCGTGAGCTTCTTCTGCGGCCAGGCTGTGCCCGAGTTGACCACGGCGGCACGCACCCGGTCCCGGCTCTCAACGAGGGTCTTGTCCGGCAGCCCCACCAGGGTGAAGGCCGCCACGCCGGGCTCCAGGCCCGCCTGTACCTCGACCACCACCCCGTCGACGCCGACGAGGGCCACCGAGCAGGTGCGTGCGAAGCCCATCAGGCCACCCCCCTGACGTGTTCCACCCGGGCGGCACCGCGCCGGGGCAGCAGGACCCCGACGAGGTCGATGCGCACGCCGCCCGGCGGTGGCCCTCCGTGGTCGGCGAGCCAGCGCCCCGCGAGCCCTCGTAGCCTCTCGGCCTTCGAGGACCGCAGCGCCGCCATCGGATGCTCGAAGTCACCCGCGCGCCGGGTCTTCACCTCGCACACGACGAGGGCGTCCCCCTCGCGCGCGACGATGTCGATCTCCCCGCCGCGGCACCGCCAGTTCCGCGCGATCACGGTCATCCCGGCCTCGGTCAGCCGCCGGGCGGCGAGATCCTCGCCGTACCGCCCCAATGCCTGTCGTGCCACGCCCTTCGCGTTCATCTCGGCACCACCTCCGGCACCGACGATCCCGCGCCCCCGCCCACCGTGTGGATCTTGGTGGACAAACGGGCGGTTGTGGATAACTCCCTCACCCTTCCGGGTGAACCACCCCCCTCCCGGCCCTCCCGCGGCCCCGCGGACCGATCAGCTGCCGGGCAGTTCGAGATCGCTCTTGTTGAGCTCCTCGATGTTCACGTCCTTGAAGGTCAGCACCCGGACCTGCTTCACGAAACGCGCCGGCCGGTACATGTCCCAGACCCAGGCGTCCGCCATCGAGACCTCGAAGAACACCTCGCCCTGGACCGAGTGCACCTGCATCTCGTAGTCGTTGGTCAGGTAGAAACGGCGTTCGGTCTCGATCACGTACTTGAACAGCCCGACGACGTCGCGGTACTCCCGATAGAGCTTCAGCTCCATCTCGGTCTCGTACTTTTCGAGGTCCTCGGCACTCATGGCATGTTCCCCTTCAGCCGTGCGTCCCCCTATTGTGCGCCAGTGCCGTGCGCCCCTAAACGATTTCCGGGGCCAGGACCACCGGCGCGCCCGGAGGACCGTCGACGAGCAGCGTACGGAGCAGCTCGGCGAGTGTGGTCGGGTACACCGTCTCATGGGCCGAGAGAAGTTCCTCGGAGGTCCACCACCTCGCTCCGCTCACGCTGCGCCGTTCCAGTGCGGTGAGCCCCGCCATCCGGGTCTCGGTCTGGCTGGTCCTGGCCAGGAAATACCACTCGTCCTGCTCCCAGCGCCGCCCGTCGAAGGGGAAGGAGCAGTAGCGGTGCCACAGCACCGGCCCCAGCTCCACCTCGGTGATCCCGGTCTCCTCGGCCAGCTCGCGCAGCGCGGCCTGCTCCCGGCTCTCCGCGCCCTCCAGCCCGCCGCCCGGGGTGAACCACCAGTCGTCGGAGGGGTCGGCCGGCTCGAAGCCGTGCAGCAGCAGGATGCGGTCCGCCGGATCCAGCAGGATCACCCGCGAGACCTGCCGGGCCTCCACGTGCCCGCCGCCCGGCCCGCCGGGCACCGACACCGGCCCGCTCCCGCCCGCCCCGTCAGCTGGCACCGGCCCGCTCCCGCCGCCCGCGCCCCAGGACCCGTACGAGGGGCCCGTAGGCCGCCCCCAGCACCACCAGGGCGGCGCCCACGGCCACCACGATCACCTGGAGCAGCAGCGGCCCGGCCTGCGAGACACCGCCGGGCAGCCCCGCGTACGTCCGGGGCCGCTCCACCATCGCCAGGGAGGGCCAGGCCACCGCGTCGACGCGGGCATTGACGTCCGAGCGGGGCACGGTGCCCTGGCCGGCCTCCTGCAGGTGGGACCGCGAGTCCAGGGAGGCGGCGCGGCGGTCGCCCAACAGGAAGAGGTTCCCCTCGGGGACCACCACCTCGAAGGGGGTGCCGGGGGCGGCCGCCGCCTGGCCCGGCGGCATGGCCAGACCGCTGTCCGGGCGGGTGGTGTCGGCGTAGGACTCGTCGAGCGGGGTGCCGTTGACCGTCAGCCCGCCGCCCGCGTCGCAGCACTTCACGGTGTCGCCGCCGACGCCGACGACCCGTTTGACCATGGGCAGGTCGCTCCACATGGAATCAGTGAAGACCACCACGTCGCCCCGGCGCACCTTGGCGCCGTCGATGCGCTGGGCCAGCACCCGGTCGCCGGGCCGCACCGTCGGCATCATCGAGTCCGTCGGGACGGTGTAGGGGCGGTAGACCACCGCGCCCCACACGAAACCGCCGAGGAAGAGCGCAAAGCCGATGGCCACGGCCAGTCCCGACAGCACGCTGCCGAGACCGCCGCGGCCATCCTTGGTCCCGCGTATCGCTTCTGTTCCGCCCATTGCAGCGCCCCCACACCTCGGGATCGTCGGTCTGGGCGGCACCCTACCCGTCGGTACGGCCCGTGGTCAGCCTCCGGCGGCGCCACATGACCAGCGGCACCGCGCCCGCGAGCCCCAGCGCGGCCGGGCCGAGCCCGACCGGCGCGAGACCGGCGGCCCCGAGGCCGAGCGCGGTGGCCGCGGCCTGGTTGCCGATGCCCGGCTGGTCGAAGGTGTCCGGGACCGGCAGGGTGGACCAGCGGGTGACCGGCCACGCGATCACCACGGCCCGCCCAACGACCTTGTCCACCGGCACGAACCCCTGGGTGGAGTCCTGCATGTGGTAGCGGGAGTCCTGGGAGTTCTGGCGGTGGTCGCCCATCACCCAGATCTTGCCCTGGGGCACCTTGATCGGGCCGAACGGCGCGTCGTCGCACGGGGTGTTGCCGGGGTAGATGTACGGCTCGTCCAGCGCCTTGCCGTTGACGACGACCGGTCCCCCCTTCTTGCACTCGACCGTGTCCCCGCCGATGGCGATGGTCCGCTTGATCAGGTCCTTCTCCTCCGCGGACGGCATCAGGCCGATCCAGCTGAGGGCCTTCTGCGCGAAGTTCGGTTCCGGAGTGGGCTCGCCCGACAGCCAGTTCGCGGGGTCGTGGAAGACCACGACCTCGCCGCGCTCCGGCTCGGAGCCGAACCACGGGGTGAGCTTGTCCACCAGCACCCGGTCCCCGCGCTGCAAGGTGTCCTGCATCGAGTCGGAGGGGATCGAGAACGCCTGGACCAGGAAGGTCTTGATCAGCAGGGCCAGCAGCAGGGCGATGCCGATGAGGAGCGGGAGCTCCTTCCAGAACGAGCGGTGCGATTGCGCCTCGGCGCCGTCCTCATCGATCTCGTTCCCGACGGCGTCGTGCGGTCGCTCCTCGCCCTCGTCGCGTCCGGATCGGGCGCCTACCGCCACATCCCCCACATCCACTCCTCTTCTCGCGCTTGCCGCCCGCGTCACGATCGGACACGGGCCCTCCCCTCCCTTAACGAGCGGGAGTTCCCTAAGGCTCGGGAGACCGAGGACACACTATGCGAACGGCGCGCCCGGACGGCGCCGCCTGCGCCCGCGTCCGGACCGCCGCGCCTGGTCCGGCACCATGCGGAAGGTCGCCGGCTGCTCGACGCGGGTCCAGTGCCCGAAGGGCCAGGCGATCACCACGGCCTCCCCGACGACCCCGTCCTCGGCGATGGTGCCCTGGAAACCCTCGTCCAGGTGGAAGCGCGAATCGGCCGAATTGGCCCGGTGGTCGCCCATGACGAAGAGCCGCCCGGCGGGGACCTGCACCTCGAACGGAATATCGGAGGGGGTGTTCCCGGGATTGACGTACGGCTCGTCCAGCGGGGAGCCGTTGACCGTGACCCGGCCCTGGCCGTCGCAGCACTTGACGGTGTCGCCGCCGACGCCGATGACCCGCTTGATCAGGTCCTGTTCGTCGGAGGAGGGCAGCAGGCCGATGAAGGTCAGGGTCTGCTTGATCTGCTTGACCACGACCGGGTCCGGGGCGGGCCGGGCCGCCTCGCCCTTGAGCCAGCCGCCGGGGTCCTTGAAGACGACCACGTCACCGCGCTCGATCTTGGAGCCGAACCAGGGCGTCAGCTTGTCCACCAGGACGCGGTCGCCGATCTGGATCGTCTGCTCCATCGAGCCGGACGGGATGAAGAACGCCTGCACCAGGAAGGTCTTGAGGAGCAGGGCTATGCACAGCGCGGCCACCACCAGCAGCGGCAGCTCGCCCGCCCGGCGCGTACGCCGGCGCCTGCGGATCTTGCGCGCCGTACGCCGGCGCTCGGCCCGGCCGCCCAGCACGACCACGGGATCCCGCTCCGGCTCGGACTTGCGCTGCCGCCGGCCGCGCGGCGGCTCCGGCTCGGCCTCCCGCTCCGCCCGGCCGCGCCGGCGCTCCGGTTCCGGCTCGCGCCGGCCACGCGGCCGCTCCGGTTCCGGTTCCCGCCGCCCGCGCGGCCGCGGCGGCTCCGGCTCGCGCTCCTGCCGGCCCCGCGGCCGGCCGCGGCTACCCATGCCTGCCGCCGGTCCCGCCCGACCGCGCGAGCGGCCAGCCGATCCAGTCGGCCCGCCCGATCACCTTCTCCACCGGCACCATCCCCCCGCCCGGCTCGCCCAGGTGGTCCCGGGAGTCCCGGGACTGGGAACGATGATCTCCCATGACCCACAGGGTCCCCAGGGGTACGACGATCCGGAACGGCACCGTCGAGGGCGCGTCACCGGGATACAGATAAGGCTCCGCCAGCGGGACCCCGTTGACCGCGACCCGGCCGCCCGCGTCGCAGCACACCACGTCGTCCCCGCCGACCCCGACGACCCTCTTCACGAAATCGGTGTCCGACGGCTCGGCCAGCCCCAGCGCCGAGGCGGCCCCGTGCACCAGCCCGCCGACCGGCCCGCGGCCGGCGCTCTCCGGGACGAAGGAGCCCGTGCCGTCGAAGACCACCAGGTCCCCGCGGCGCGGCTGCTCGCCGAAGCGGTACGCCAGCTTGTTGACCAGGACCCGGTCCCCGACCGCGAACGTCGGCTCCATGGAACGACTCGGGATCAGGAAGGGCTGGACCACGAAATTGCTGAACAGCAGCAGGAACACCGTGCAGACCACGCCCAGCAGCCCGGCCCGCCGCCAGGTCAGCTGCCGCCCGGAACCGGCCGCTCCGGCCTCTTGGGTCTCCCCGTCCGCCCCCGCCCCGCGCGCCCGGGAGAACGCAGAACGCGGCCGCTCCTCCCCCGTTCCGGAGGAAGAGTGACCGCGCTGCGTGTGAGGTGCTTCGGTGTCCATCGGGTGCGAGCCTATCCGGCCGCCCGCGGACACCGTGGGCGACCTTACTTGTCGCGCTTCTCCTTGATCTTCGCGGCCTTGCCGCGGAGCTCACGGAGGTAGTACAGCTTCGCACGGCGCACGTCACCGCGGGTGACGAGCTCGATCTTCTCGAAGATCGGGGAGTTCACCGGGAAGGTGCGCTCCACGCCGACGCTGAACGAGACCTTGCGAACGGTGAAGGTCTCGGAGACGCCAGAGCCCTGGCGACGGATGACAACACCCTTGAACTGCTGGATACGGGAGCGGTTGCCCTCGATCACGCGGACGTGCACGTTGATCGTGTCACCCGGGCGGAAGGCCGGGACGTCCGAGCGCAGCGAGGCGGCGTTGACGCCATCGAGCAGGTGAGACATGTTCTTCGTCTGCTTTCTTCGCATGACGCCACAGGTCGCCAGTGCGGGTTTCCGTAGAGAATTCGGTCGCCGTGCCACCCGGCGGACGACGGTCCCCCTGTGGCAGGGGCGTCCGGCGGGCACACAACAGCCGCCTATTCTTCCACGGCCTCCGGCCTGCGCCAAAATCGGCCGTCGGAAGTCGGCCGCCAGCCCAGGATGGAGAGGATCTCGCGGTCCTTCTTGTCGAAGGCGGACGCCTCGCAGCGCTCGATCAGGTCGGGGCGGTGGCGCGCGGTCCGGCGGAACGCCTCGTCCCGGCGCCAGCGGGCGATCTTCCCGTGGTGCCCGCTGAGCAGCACGTCCGGGATGTCCCGGCCGCGCCACACCGGGGGCTTGGTGTAGACGGGCCCCTCCAGCAGGTTCGCCATCTCGCCGGGGGCGAAGGAGTCGTCCCGGTGCGATTCGGCGTTGCCGAGCACCCCGGGCAGCAGCCGGGCCACGGCCTCGGTGACGACGAGTACGGCCGCCTCGCCGCCCGCGAGCACGTAGTCCCCGATGGAGACCTCGTACACCGGCAGGCGCGTGGCGTACTCGTCCATGACCCGGCGGTCGATGCCCTCGTAGCGGGCCGGGGTGAAGATCAGCCACGGGCGCTCGGAGAGCTCCACGGCCAGTTCCTGGGTGAAGGGCCGGCCGCTGGGCGTGGGGACCACCAGGACGGGGCCGTGCGCGCCCGCCTCGTAGCCGTCGGCCAGCGCCTCGTCCAGCGCCTCGCCCCAGGGCCCGGTCTTCATGACCATGCCGGGGCCGCCGCCGTACGGGGTGTCGTCGACCGTGTTGTGCCGGTCGTGGGTCCAGTCCCGCAGGTCGTGGACGTGTACGTCGAGCTGGCCGCGGGCGCGGGCCTTGCCGACGAGGGAGACGTTCAGCGGCTCCAGGTACTCCGGGAAGATCGTGACGACGTCGAGCCGCATCAGGCGTCGCCCTCGGAGCGCTCGGAACCCTCAGCGCCCTCGGCCTCCGCGTCCCGCGCCGACGCGATCACCGCGCGGTCGTCGATCAGCCCCGGCGGCGGGGTGATGACGCAGCGCTGCTCCTCCAGGTCGATCTCGGCGACGATCTCCTCCACGAAGGGGATCATCACCTCGGTGCCGTCGGGCCGCTCGACGATGAAGAGGTCCTGCGAGGGCAGGTGGGAGATCTCGGTGATCCGGCCGATCTCGGTGCCGTCCTCCAGTACCACGTCCAGGTCCATCAGCTGGTGGTCGTAGTACTCGTCCTCCTCCTCGGGCAGCTCCGCCGGGTCCACGTCGGCGATCAGGAGGATGTTGCGCAGGGACTCCGCGCGGGTGCGGTCCTTCACGCCCTCGAAGCGGAGCAGGAGCCGGCCGCTGTGCACCCGGCCCGTCTCGATGGTCAGCGGGCCCGCCGAAGCCGGGTCGGTGCGCAGCACGGCACCGGGGCTGAGCCGCAGTTCCGGCTCGTCCGTGCGCACCTCGACGGTGACCTCACCCTTGATGCCGTGGGCGCGGCCGATCCGCGCGACTACCAGCTCCACTGTCTGTTGCCTCTCCTGATTCAGACGACGACGGGCCGGGGCGGGCACAATGCCCTCCCCGGCCCGTGCCGGTGGTTCAACTGCTCAGCGGACCTGGTCCACGTCGACGAGGTCGACGCGGATACCGCGGCCGCCGATGGCGCCCACGACGGTACGCAGGGCACGCGCGGTGCGGCCGTTGCGGCCGATCACCTTGCCGAGGTCGTCGGGGTGGACCCGGACCTCCAGCACCTGCCCGCGGCGCAGGTTGCGCGAGGCGACCTGCACATCGTCGGGGTTGTCCACGATGCCCTTCACGAGGTGCTCAAGAGCCTCCTCGAGCATGATCAGCCCTCGGTCGACTCGGCGGCGGCCTCAGCCTCGTCCGCCTTCTTGTCGGCCTTCTTCTTCTGCGTGATGGCCTCGCCCTTGCCCTCGCCGATGCCCTCGAGGGCCTTGGCGAACTCGTCGAAGGAGCGACGCTTGTCTTCCTTCGTCGCCGGCTGGAGCAGCGGCGCGGGGGCCGGGAGACCCTTGTGGGCCTGCCAGTCACCGGTGAGCTTCAGGATGGCGAGAACGGCCTCGGTCGGCTGGGCGCCGACGGAGAGCCAGTACTGGGCGCGCTCGCCGTCGACCTCGATGCGCGAGGGGTTGTAGGTCGGCTGGTAGATGCCGATCTCCTCGATCGCGCGGCCGTCCCGGCGGGTGCGGGCGTCGGCGACGACGATGCGGTAGTGGGGAGAGCGGATCTTACCGAGGCGCTTGAGCTTGATCTTGACTGCCACTGGAGTGGTGTCTCCTGAACTTGACGTGGTAGGGCACATGAGATGCCACGTGGGGTTGCGGTACTCGGATGCCCGATGGACGCGTCAGCCGGAGGAGAGAGGGGTCCTGTGCGACTGTCGAGTACAGCTAGCCATTGTGCCATACGCCCGCGGGTGCCCGGCCGGCGGGACGGATCTTCCCGGCCGGACGGGCCCGCACGTCATGCCCGCCGCGTACGCCCGGTGGCGCGGGGCCTCAGGAGGCCGCCGCGATGGCCACCTCGGGGATGCGGAAGGGCTTCATGCAGCCGCCGCACACGATCGGCGCCTGCGCGAGCACGGAGGGGACCACCCGTACGTTGCGCCCGCAGTCGCAGACCGCCTTGACGCGCACGCCCCCGCCGGAGGAGCCGTGTCGCGCGGCGGGCCCGCGGAAGCTGCGCTTGGTGTCGGCCGCGGTGGCGGCAGTGTGCGCCTTGAGCGCCCGCTGGAGGCGCTCGATGGTGGGGCGGTAGCGCCGCTTCGCCTCGGGGTTGAGCGTGACCAGGGAGAAGCCGCTGCTCGCATGCGGCTCGTCGGAGTGGTCGAGGCCCATCTCCTCGGCGATCGCGAGGAACCGGCGGTTGTGGTAGCGGCCGGCGCGCGAGGTGTCGCGGACGCCGCGGGCGGCGGCGATGCCGTGGACTGCCTCGTGCAGCAGTCGCTCGAAGGAGAGCTCGGCGCCGCAGGCGGACGAGGACTCTCCGATCAGGGACTCGGGCGCGGCAAGGTCAGGCAGCTCGGGGTGGTACCGCTGAATGTCGGCCCACGCCTGCGCCAGCTCTGCGGCGAGAACAGGTGGTGTCGTGCTCACGTCGTGACAACGAGCCGGGGTGCCCGGGTGTTCCGATTCCGGGCCATTCCAAATTTTTTGCACGTACCAGTCAGTTCAGCCTGATGCGTCCCGACGAGGACGGGTGCGCCGAACCCCGGAGGAGTCGGTACGTAACGCCGACCAGACGGACCGGCCCCGGCGCCCCGCCCCCCCCCCCGGCCCGGGGGCCGGCGCCCGCGGCG